>NZ_JALCZB010000007.1:0-103475 GCF_022690745.1 Anaeromyxobacter sp. SG64
CGAGCGCGATCCCGCGCGCGGCGCTCATCGCTCCCTCACCAGCACGGCCCGCGGGTACGCGCAGCGGAAGCCCGCCTTCTCGAGCGTCCGCTGCGAGGCCGTCCCGGGCTCGGTCGCGGAGGCGGCGAGATCGCACCCCAGCGCGGCCGCCCACGCGAGCCGCGCGCGCACGAGCGCGAGCTGGAGGCCGCCCCCGCGCCGCTCGGGCACGACGCCGGCGCCCGACAGCGTCGCCACGCCGCGGTGCGCGGAGGCGAGCGCGACCCCCGCGAGCGTGCCGCGCTCGAACGCGCCGAACGCGACGTTGCCCGGGGCCCGGGGCATCGTCAGGAGCCCCTCGATCATGGAGGCGTACTGCGGCATCCGCCCGAAGTACGCCACGGCGAAGGTCTCGGCCCAGGCGCGCTCCTCCTCCCGCCGGATCGGCCGGACCTCCACGGTGGGCGCCTCCGGGAGCGGCGTGGGCGCGCGGAACCAGATCTGGTGGAACCGCTCGATGCGATAGCCGCGCCGCGCCAGCTCCGCGCGGAGCGACGCATCGGCCGGCGCGGCGATCTCGATCCGGATCGCGCCACCGCCGCTCCCGAGGTGCGCCTCGATGCGGTCGACCTCCGCGGCGGTCACCGTGCCCGCGAGGCCCACGCCGAGCGCCGCCGAGAACGGCGAGCCCTGCCCCTTGGAGACGGCGAGCCCGCCCCCGAGCTCGAGCGCTCCGCTCGGCCCCGGCTCGCCGGTCCGCGCGAGCTGCTCCGCCTCGGCGCGTTCGATGCGCCGGGCGAGCTCGCGCAGGTCGGGGAAGGGCATGGCTTCGAGTCTCCGCGCGGATCCCGAGCGTGTCCAGCGCGTTCGCGGCCGCTCGCCCGCTCGACCTCCGCGGTCACGGAGCGTCTCCCCGGCTGCGGCAGATCGCACGCTGCGCTCGCCCGTACCCACGGTCGGTGCCTGCGGTGAACCCGCGCAGAGTCCTTGGGTCACCGGACACGAAGGCCCCTGATCTGGCAGGCGAAAACCCAAATTAGCTTTCGAGCGGCCCGCGTCGGGTGACCTGTTGTTTTCAAGCCTGTAGTATGTGGGACCTGTCTCCACAGAGACGACAGGGGGTGCAGTGCCATGATGCGCGCGAACGTTCGCGTCCCCGCACCGCGGGGCGCCGCGGCTCATTGCGAGGGCGACGCCATGCTCCGCTGCGACCGTCAAGCGGAGGACATGCTACGCGTGTTCTTCCCGGAGGCCACCGACGGCGCAACCATTCCGAGCGAGCTCCGAGGCCTCACCGACGGGGCGCAGCAAGGGCCGCCGGGGATCCGCCGCACGCTCGTGATGGAGGGCCACGGCGAGCGGCTCCGGATCGAGGTCACCGCGGTCGGGAAGGGCAAGACGCAGCTGCACCTCTGGCGGGAGCCGCTGCCGGAGCCGGTGCAGATCGGGCCCGAGCCCGTGCAAGCCTCTCCGGGCGATGGGCTCACCCAGCGTGAACGCGAGGTCGCCCTGCTCGTCGCCGACGGGCTGCGGTCGCGCGAGGTCGCGGAGCGGCTCGGGATCGCCTCGCAGACCGTGAAGAGCCACCTCAAGACGATCTTCGACAAGCTCGGCGTCCGGAACCGCGTCGAGCTGGCCCGCCGCCTGGTCCAGCACTAGGCGGCGCGGCGCACGCCGTTCGCCGAAGCCCGGCGACGGCGGCGCGCCGCCTCCGTCACCGCCGAGCCCGCCGCTGGCCTCACGGCCGACGCGCAGGCCCGCCGCGCGCCCCCGGCCTTGCGATCGATCGCCCGCGGGGGGTAGCGTCACCCTCCCACATGATCACGCTCCAGGACGTCCAGGCTGCGCTCGGCCGGATCCGGGATCGCATCTACGTCTCGCCCTGCGCCCGCAGCGAGACGCTCTCCCGGCTGACCGGCACGAGCGCCCACCTCAAGCTCGAGAACCTGCAGATGACCGGCGCCTACAAGGAGCGCGGGGCGCTGAACAAGCTCCTCCTGCTCTCGCCGGCGGAGCGCGATCTCGGTCTCATCGCGGCGAGCGCGGGCAACCACGCGCAGGCGGTCGCGTACCACGCCGGCCGGCTGGGCGTGAAGGCGACCATCGTGATGCCGGAGACGACGCCCATCACGAAGGTCGCGAACACCCGCGCGCACGGCGCGCGGATCGTCCTCCACGGCGCGAACTACGACGAGGCGTACGCGGAGGCGCGGAGGCTCGAGCAGGTCGAGGGGCTCACGTTCGTCCACCCGTTCGACGACCCCGCCATCATCGCGGGCCAGGGGACGATCGGCCTCGAGATCCTCGATCAGGATCCGGAGGTCGAGACGATCGTCGTCCCGATCGGCGGCGGCGGGCTCGTGTCCGGCGTGGCGGTGGCGGCGAAGGAGCGCCGTCCGGGCGTGCGCGTCGTCGGCGTCGAGACCGAGGCCCTGCCCTGCATGATCGCGGCGATCGACGCGGGCAAGCCCGTGACGCTCGAGCCGGCGAACACCATCGCCGACGGCATCGCCGTGAAGCGCGCGGGCGAGCTCACCCTCGACCACGTGAAGCGCTACGTGGACGACATCGTCACCGTCTCCGAGGAGGAGATCGCGAGCGCGATCCTGTACCTCCTCGAGCGCGAGAAGACGGTCGCCGAGGGCGCCGGCGCCGTCACGGTCGCCGCGCTGATGCAGCGGAAGCTGCGCGGCGTCGAGGGCCGCAACGTCGTCGCGATCGTCTCGGGCGGCAACATCGACGTGAACCTCGTCGCCCGGGTGATCGAGCGCGGCCTCGTGAAGGACGGCCGGCTCGTCCGCATCAGCGTCGCGCTCCAGGACAAGCCAGGCCAGCTCGCGAAGGTGTCCTCGATCGTCGCCCACCACCGCGCGAACGTGATCGAGGTCCACCACACGCGCGCGTTCGCCTACCGGTTCGGCGACACCACCCTCCAGCTCACGCTCGAGACGCGCGGGCCCGAGCACGTCGAGGAGCTCCTCACCGCGCTGCGCGAGCGGGGCTACCAGGTGCAGCGCATGGGGCTGTAGATGGCGAGGCGGCGGGATCGCAGGGGGGGCGAGGCGCGGGCGGACGCGATCGTGGCGGACGCGCACCGGCGGCAGCGGGCGCGCACGCTCCTCATCGGCGCGATCGTGGCCGCGATCGTGGGGTTCGGCGCTGGCCTCCTCGTGCGGATGTGGACCGATCGCTCGCCCGAGGCGCGCGCCAGGGACGCCGTGGGCGAGCTGCAGGAGCACGCGCGCGAGCACGCGCGCTGAAACGGCACGTCACGTCGTCCCCGCCCGCGCCTCGCTCCGGGGGAGCCCTCGCCCGCGCTGCGGGGGCGACCCGCGGAGGACGAAATTGGGCAGCCTCGTGTGCGTTGAACGGATCCGTCCGGTCGGTCATGATCCCGGCCTGGTAGCCGTGCCCCGGAGGTGGGAGCCGGCAGGGAGGTCCGCGCGCATGAGGGACGACCGCGCTGGGGCGCTCATCGAGGACGGAGAGCTCCAGGCCGGCGCGGAGGCGGTCGTCCGCGACTACGGCCCCCAGATCCTGGGGTACCTCACCTCGATCCTGCGCAACGACGCGGACGCGGCCGAGGTCTTCTCCCAGTTCACCGAGGATCTCTGGCGCGGGCTCCCCGGGTTCCGCGGCGAGTGCCCGGTGCGCGTCTGGGCGTACCGGCTCGCCTGGCACGCCGCGGCGCGCCACCTGCGCGATCCGTACCGGCAGCGCGGCAGGCGCCTGGAGACCACGGAGCTGTCGCGCATCGCGGAGGAGGTGCGCTCGAGCGTCCTCCTCGGGCAGCGCGAGGCGCGGCAGCGCGGCATCGACCTCCTTCGCGCGCGCCTCTCGCCCGACGAGCAGACGCTGCTCGTGCTCCGGCTCGATCGCGGCCTGTCCTGGCGGGAGGTCGCGACCGTCCTCGCGGAGGAGGGTGAGGGCGTGGACGAGCCGGCGCTCCGCAAGCGGTTCGAGCGCCTCAAGGAGCGGCTCGCCCGGATGGCACGCGAGGAGGGGCTCCTCGAGTAGGAGCGCGGGAGCGCATGGACGACGGGATCCACCCGCGGCGCCCCACCTCCCCGGAGCTGGCGGGGGACGGCGAGGCTCTGTCCTCCCTGCTCATGGAGCTCGCGAGCGCGCCTGCGCGCGATCCCGGCGACCTCGCCCGTCCGATCGTGGCGGGCCAGCGGATCGGGAGGTTCGAGCTCCTCCGCGAGGTGGGGCGCGGCGGCTTCGGCGTGGTCTTCGAGGCGCGAGACACGGAGCTCGGGCGACTCGTCGCGTTCAAGGCCATGCGCCCGTCGCTCGCGCAGCCGGCGCTGCTCGAGAAGCCGCTCCGCGAGGAGGCCGAGGCGGCCGCCCGGCTCAACCACCCGAACGTCGTCACGCTGCACGATTACGGGATCCACGAGGGCACGCCGTACCTCATCCTCGAGCTCCTCCGCGGAGAGACCCTCCAGCAGCGGATCCGCCGCGGCGCGCTGGCGCCGCTCGAGGCGGTGCGGTTCGCGCGCGACGTCGCGCGCGGGCTCGTGCACGCCCACGCGAACGGCGTCGTCCACCGGGACCTCACGCCGGGCAACGTCTTCCTCACCGACGAGGGCGGCCTGAAGATCCTCGACTTCGGCCTCGCCCGCCTCCTCGATCGCGCGAGCCTCGCGGGCGGCACGCCGGCCTACATGGCGCCGGAGCAGCTCCGGGGAGAGCCCGGCGACGCGCGTGCCGACGTGTTCAGCGCCGCGGTGATGCTCTTCCAGATGCTCGCCGGACGGCTCCCGTTCCCGCAGGTCGAGGGCCGGAGCGCGGCCCTCGATCCCGGCCCGCCGCCGCCGCTCCCCCTGCACGACGCGCCGCCCGAGCTCCCCGCGCTGCTCGCGAGCGCCCTCTCGAAGGATCCCGCCGGGCGCCCCCAGAGCGCGAGCGCCCTCCTCGCCGCGCTGCAGCGCGTGGAGGAGGCGTACACCGAGCGGGCCGCCGCCGCCTCCCGGGCGCTGCGTCACCGCCGGCTGCGCCGCGTCGCGGCGGTGCTCGGCACGATCACGATCGCGGCGGCGTCGGGCGCGGCGGCGCTCGCGCTCCGGGCGCGCGGCGAGGCCGAGCGCGCCCTGCGCGCCTCCCGCATCGCGAGCGCGGCGGAGGGCGCCTCCGACCCGCTCGCCGCGGCGCTCCTCATGACCGAGCTCGGCGAGGATCCGCCCGCCCGCGCGCTCGAGATCGCGCAGCGGATCCTGTCGGAGCCGATCCCCGTCGCCGTGCTCGACCACCCGCCGGGCGGCCTCGGGCTCGCGGTGAGCCCCGACGGCAGAAAGGTCGCCGTGGGGGTCGGCTCGGCGGAGGCGACCGGCGGCGGCGCCCCGGCGGCGGGCGTGGCCTTCTGGAACGCGGACGGCACCGGGGGCGCGCGGGTGCTCACCGCCCCGGGCCTGCACACGACCGCGCTCGCCTTCACGCCCGACGGGTCGCGCGTCGTCGTGGGGACGCACGACGGCGAGCTGAGGGTGTTCCGCGCGGACGGGAGCGGGAGGCCGCTCGTGCTGGCCGCCGGCTCGAGCCCGCACGCGGCGCTGGCGGTCGCGCTCGACGGCCGATCCGCCGCGGTCGGCGCGCTCGACGGGCGCGCGTGGATCGTCCCGCTCGACGGCGCGCGGCCGGCGCGCCCGCTCGTCCACGACGGGGCGGTGCTGACCCTCGCCTACGCACCGGACGGCGCGCGGCTCGCCACCGGCGGCGGAGACGGGCACCTGCGCGTGTTCGACACGCGCTCGGGCGCGCTGCTCGCGCGCGTGACCCTGCCCGGCGGTGCGATCTTCGCGCTCGCCTGGGCCCCCGACGGCGGCGCGATCGCCACGGCCTCCGAGGACGGGGTGGCGCGCCTCTTCTCCGACGGCGGCACGCCCCGCGCGGCGTTCGGCGCGGCGGGCGCGCCGCTCTCCTCCGTCGCGTTCAGCCCCGACTCGCGGCGGATCGTGATCGCCTCGCAGGACGGGTCCGCGCGGATCCACCCGGTCTCCGCGCCCGCCCAGCAGGTGCGCCTGCGCGGCCACCGCGGCGCGGTCATCGACGCGCGCTTCAGCCCCGACGGCGCGCACGTCCTCACCGTCGGCGCGGACGGCACCGCGCGGGTGTGGGCGGCCGACGGCGAGGGCACGCCGCTCGTGCTCCGCGGCCACACGGCCTTCGAGGCGGCGTTCTCTCCCGACGGATCGCGCATCTTCACGCGCGGGAAGGATCGGACGATCCGCGTCTGGAAGGCCGAGGACCCGCGGGAGCGCGGCGTCCTCCGCGGGCACGGCGAGCTCGTGGACACCGTCGAGTGGACGCGCGACGGCACGCGCATCGTCACCGCCGGGCACGACGGCACGGCGCGGATCTGGCCCATCCACGGGGACGGCGCGCCCCTCGTCATCTCCGACCCGGGTCGGGTGCTGCACTCGGCGGACCTGGATCGCGACGAGCGGCGGCTCGTGACGGCGTCGGAGGACGGGACGGTACGGCTCTGGGACGCCCGCGACGGGCGACTGCTCCGCGAGCTGCGCGGCCACACGAGCTCGGTCCTCTCGGCGGCGTTCAGCCCCGACGGCACCCGCATCGCGAGCGCCTCGCTCGACGGGACCGTGCGCATCTGGCCCGCCGACGGAGACGGCGAGCCGCTCGTGCTGTACGGCCACGAGAAGGGCATCACCTCGGTGTGCTGGACGCCGGACGGCAAGTTCGTGGTCTCGGCCTCGCAGCTCGACGCCACCGTCCGCATCTGGCCGGTGGACGGCTCCCCGGCGAGCGTCATCCGCGCGGAGCGGAGCGTCTTCCGCGCGACGGTGACGCCCGACGGGACGCGCCTGCTCGTCGCCGAGGAGAACGGGCCGCTGCACGTGTACCGGCTCGAGCCGCTCGAGGAGCTGCCGCCCATCGCGGCGCTGCCGGAGGGGCTCTTCTCCGCGGCGGCGAGCCCGGACGGCGACCGCATCGCGCTCACCTCGCACGACGGCATCGTGCGCGTCTACCCGGCCTCGGGCACCGGCGAGCCGCTCATCCTGCGCGGCCACGACGGCAGCGTGGGGCACGCGGCGTTCAGCCCGGACGGCACCGAGCTCGCGACGGCCTCGGTCGACGGCACCGCGCGCGTGTGGACCGTCTCGTGGGGACGCGTGCTCGCCCTCCTTCGCGCCTCGACGACGGCGTGCCTGCCGGTGGCGCACCGGGTCCAGATCCTCGGGGAGAGCGCGGCGGAGGCGGAGCGCCGGGCCGCCGCGTGCGAGCAGCGCCACGGGCGGGCGCCCGAGCCCCACCGGCCTCCTGAGGGAGAGCCGGGCGCCGGCCTTCCGCCGCCGACCTCGGCGCGGGGAGGATGACCGTGAACGCCCGCGCCCTCGCCGCCCTCTCCCTCGTGGCCGCGCTCGCCGCCGCGCCCGCGCACGCCGACGCGCCCACGCCACCGCGGCTCCCGCCCCCCGCTCCGGAGCCACCGCCGGCCGGCGCCGAGCGCGTCGAGGTCCGCGTCACGTTCCCGCCCTGGCAGTACACCGGCAAGTTCCGGCTCGAGACGATCTCCGGCGACCTCCTCGACGAGGGGACGGCGCGGGACGACGGCGGGTTCGCGTCGCAGGCGACGGTGGAGCGCGTGCTCGAGGGCGCGCGCGGGACGCTCGTCCTCCGCGTGCAGCGCACCGCGAAGGTGCCGCGCTTCCCGGCGCTGTTCGGGCGCTGGACGGTCGTGGGCGGCACGGGCGCGTACGCGCGCGCGGTCGGCCACGGCACGTTCACGAGCTGTGCGTCAGGTGAAGTCGGTAAGGGGAGTCCCTTCGAGCTACAGACGCTCGTGGGCTACGCGCGCCTCCGGTGATACCCCTGGCCCTGCGGTGGGCCCCCCAGGGACCGCGCCGGCGCGCGTCACGAGACTGCTTCTCGCTGCTCTAGATCATTGGGTGGTGGCAGCGCCCTCTGGAGGAGCGGAAAATGACGCGCGAGAAGCAGGAAGTCCTCTTTGCCGGGTTGCCGCGCAGGCGGCGTCTCGCCGGGTTCGTCACGATCGCTCTCTGGCTCGGTATCGCCGTCGCCTTCGCGACCGACCTGGTGCCCACGAAGTCCAGCGCCGAATGGCTGTACGGGGTCGAGGCGCGACGCGATGCCTACGCCCACGTCCTCGCTGCGCGCGCCGCGCAGCAGACCGACGCGCCGCGCCGCGCGCGGACGCCGCCGGCCACCGCTCAGCGAGACCGAGCGGCGGCTGTCGTCACGCCCGCCACGCTGCAGGTCCACACGCCGCCCGCGCTCTGCCAGGCGCCGTGACGCGGACGGTCAGCCTCGTCGACCGAGGAGCCAGAGCAGCAGCGTGAGGAGGATCGACAGGACGATCGACGTGCCGAGCGGGAGGTAGAGGCGGAAGCCGTCCCGCTCCAGCGAGACGTCGCCCGGCAGCCGTCCGAGGCGAAGCCCGGGGAAGCGCTCGGCGAGGATGAGGAGGACCCCGGCGAGCGCGATGATCGCGCCGGCGAGGACGAGCATCCGGCCGAGGCCCCCGAGGCCACCCGCTGCCATGCACCCATCCTAGCGGAGGCGAGAGCGTGTCGCGAAGGGTGAGCCGACGGGGACCCCGGTTCGGCTCAGCCCTTCGCGGCTAGGGGGATCACCTCTGCGAGCGCGACGAGGAAGGCGTCCACCTGCGCCTCCGTGTGCCCTGCGGTCAGCGTGACGCGCAGCCGGCTCGTGCCGCGCGGCACCGTGGGCGGGCGGATCGCGCGCACGTAGAAGCCGCGCTCGCGGAGCGCCTGGGACGCGGCGACGGCCCGGGCCTCGTCCCCGAGGATCACGGGGAAGATCGGCGCGACCACGCGCGCCACGTCGAAGCCGAGCCGGGCCAGGCCGGCCTTCATGCGCGCGACGAGCGCCCCGAGCCGCTCCCTGCGCTCCGGCTCCGACGCGACGATCCCGAGCGCGGCGAGCGCGGCGGCCGACGCCGCGGGCGCGGGGGCCGTGGTGAACACGAACGTCCGCGCGCGGGTGATCAGCAGATCGACGAGCCGCCGCTCCCCGGCCACGAACGCGCCGGCCGCGCCGAGCGCCTTGCCGAGCGTCCCCATGTGCACGTCGACGCGGTGGGCGATCCCGAGCGCCTCGGCCAGCCCGCCGCCCCGCGGCCCGAGCACGCCCTCCGCGTGCGCCTCGTCCACGTAGAGCATCGCGCCGTGCCGGTCGCAGAGCTCGGCGAGCTCACGGAGCGGCGCGGCGTCGCCGTCCATGGAGAAGATCGCGTCGGTGACGACGAGCTTGCGCCGCGCGCGCGAGCGCGCGAGCAGGTCCGCGAGCTCCTGGACGTCGCAGTGCCGGTAGCGCACGAGCTCCGCGCGTGACAGGAGGCAGCCGTCGACGATGGACGCGTGGTTCAGCACGTCGGAGAAGACCGCGTCGTCGCGTCCGACCAGCGCCGGGGGGACGCCCGCGTTCGCGTGGTAGCCGGAGCCGAACAGGAGCGCGGCCTCCGCCCCGGCGTGCGCCGCGAGCGCCCGCTCGAGCGCGCCGTGCACCGGGAGATCGCCGGCGACGAGGCGCGAGGCGCCGCTCCCCGCCCCCTCGCGCTCGGCCGCGTCCGCGGCGGCGCGCCTGAGGCGCGGGTCGGCCGCGAGCGCGAGGTAGTCGTTCGAGCAGAGGTTCACGAGGCGGCGGCCGCCGAGCTCCACCTCCGGCCCCTGGGGCGAGCCGATCGGCTCGAGCGCGCGGCGGAGCCCCCTCGTCTCGAGCGCCTCGAGCTCGCGATCGATCCAGTCGAGCGAGGCGCGCCCCATCGGCTACGCGCAGCCGCCGCGCGGCGCGCCGACGACGGGCAGCGCCCGCTTCCCGCCCGGCTCGGCGGCGCGGCGGTTCCACTCGGCGTCGGCCGGGACCGTCCCGTCGAACGACCAGGCCCGGCCGGTGTCGGGCGCCCGGAGCGAGAGCCCCTGGGCCTCCACCATCTCCACCGTCTCGCCCGGACCGCGCCCCGCACTCGTGAGGTAGTTGCCGACCATGGTGCCGTTCGCGCCGGCCCGGAAGATGAGGTGCTGGTGGACGCCGAGGTTCACCTCGCGGCCGCCCATCACGAAGATGTGCGCGGCCGGCATCATGAGGCGGAACACCGCGATCGCGGCGAGGCACTCCTCCGCGGTGATCGCGCTCACGTGCTCCATCGGCGTGCCGGGCCGCGGGTTCAGGAAGTTCATCGGCACGCAGTCGACGCCGAGCTCGCGGATGGTCTCGGCGAGCTCGACGCGCTGCTCGGGGGTCTCGCCCATCCCGAGGATGCCGCCCGAGCACAGCTGCAGGCCCTGCCGCTTCGCGGCGCGGATGGTCTCGAGCTGCTCGTCGTAGGTGTGCGTGGTGCAGACGTTCTCGAAGAAGCTGCGCGCCGTCTCGAGGTTGTGATGGTAGTGCATGAGCCCGGCGGCCTTGAGCCGGACGAGCTCCGGCTCGCGCACGAGGCCGAGCGACGCGCACGGCTCCACCGCCGTCTCGGCGCGCAGCTTCCGCACCGCCTCCTCGATCGTCGCGAGCTCGCTCTCCTTCGCGACGCGCGTGCCGGAGGTCACGATCGAGAACTCGCGCGCGCCGGCGCGCTCCGCGGCCTTCGCCTGGGCCACGATCTCCTCGGCCGGGACGAGCGGGTAGACCGGCGCGTCCGCCGCGGGGAAGTGCGCCGACTGCGAGCAGAACCCGCAGTTCTCGGGGCAGCGGCCGCTCTTCGCGTTCGTGATGCCGCAGAGCGCCACCTCGTCGCCGTGGACGGCGCGGCGCACGGCCTCGGCGCGATCGAGCAGCGCCTCGAGCGCAGGGCCGGAGGTGTGGCGGATGAGCGTGCGCGCCTCGTCGGCGCCGATGGGCGTGATGCCGGGCGGGAGCGTGGTCTTGGCGGTCTCGCACATGGGAGCCGCACGATAGAGGCCGCCGATCCGCTCGTCAACCGACCGGTCAGGCAGGGGTTTACGACGCGCCGCGCCGACCTCCCCCCGCGGCCCGGCGGAGCGGAGCCGCCGGCTGCGTCGGCCCCGGAGCAGTGGCTAGCTTCTCGATCGGGAGGGAAACAATGCTCTGGACGATCACGATCCTGCTCGTCGTGCTGTGGGCCATCGGCATGGTCTCCGGCGCGACGCTGGGCTGGTGGATTCACCTGCTGCTCATCCTCGCGGTCATCTCGCTCATCTTCGCTGTGATGCGCCGCGGTTCCGCTGCGGTCTGACGCTGGCGGCGGCGTCGTCCCGTACGGACGGCGCCGCCGCGTCGTTCCTGCCGGTCGCCCGCCGGCCAGGCGAGCCAGCGCCGCGCCATTCGACGGAGCGTGACGCGCCGCGACGAAACCGTCGCGACCGCGCGGTGCTCACGCGCGCGGCTGCGCGAGCGTCTCCGGCTCCCGGTCGGGCAGCCCGGCCTTCCTCAGGATCATCTCCGCCGGGCAGAACCCCGAGAAGGCGCTCTGCACGAGGTTCAGGCCGACGAAGGCCGTGAACCACAGGAAGCGGGCCGAGACGAAGAGCGGGCTCGCCTCGACGCCCAGGGCGAGGGAAAGAAGGACGAAGGTTCCCGCGAGGACGCGGACGGCGCGATCTACGGTCATCTCAGGTGGACTCCCGGGCGACCTCGGGTGGACGCCACGGGGGTCGGAGACGGAGCGACGCCGAAAGGGTTCGCCCCGCCGCCCCGACGCGGTCAGAGCCGCGTGCTAACGGTGCGCATGGCCCGCCCCGCCCCGAAGGCGAAGACCGTCTACGCCTGTGCCGAGTGCGGCCAGACGAGCCCGAAGTGGCTCGGCCAGTGCCCGGCCTGCAAGCAGTGGAACACGATGCAGGAGGAGGTCGCCGCGCCGGAGCCGAGGGGTGCGTCGCCGCGCGGGTGGGGGGTCGCCAGCTCCGCGAGGCCGATCTCGCTCGCGGAGGTCGAGGCGCGGGAGGAGGACCGGCAGCGGACCGGCATCGGAGAGCTCGACCGCGTGCTCGGCGGCGGCGTCGTCCCGGGTGCGCTCGTCCTGCTCGGCGGAGACCCCGGCATCGGCAAGTCCACCCTGCTCCTCGCGGCGCTCGACCGCCTCGCGCGCGCCACCCCGGACCGGCCGGTGCTGTACGTCTCGGGCGAGGAGTCGGCGCGCCAGGTGAAGCTCCGCGCCGATCGGCTGGGGGTCGGTGCCCCGAACCTCCGCGTGCTCGCCGAGACCGACGCCCAGAAGGTGCTGCACGCGGCAGAGGCGCTCGCGCCCGCCGCGGTGGCGGTGGACTCCATCCAGACGCAGTACCTGCCCGAGCTGCAGAGCGCGCCCGGCACGGTGACGCAGATCCGCGAGGTCGCAGCGCGGTTCATGGCGTACGCCAAGACGAGCGAGACGCCGGTCTTCCTCGTGGGGCACGTGACGAAGGACGGCGCCATCGCCGGCCCGCGCGTCCTCGAGCACATGGTCGACACCGTCCTGTACTTCGAGGGCGGGGGCGCGCACCCGTACCGCGTGCTGCGGGCGCACAAGAACCGCTTCGGCTCGGCGAGCGAGATCGGCGTGTTCGAGATGAAGGCCGGCGGGCTCGCCGAGGTCACGAACCCGTCGGCGCTGTTCCTCGCCGAGCGCCCCGAGGACGCGCCGGGCAGCGCCGTGGCCGCGGTGCTGAACGGGACGCGCACCCTGCTCGTCGAGATCCAGGCGCTCGTCGCGCCGACCGGCTTCGGCACCCCCCGCCGCACGGCGCTCGGGATCGACTCGAACCGGGTGGCCCTCCTCGCGGCGGTGCTCGAGAAGAAGGTCGGGATGGAGATCCTGGGCTGCGATCTCTTCGTGAACGTCGCCGGGGGGCTGTCGGTGGACGATCCCGCCGCGGATCTCGCCGCCGTGGCCGCGCTCGCCTCGAGCTTCCGCGATCGCGCGCTGCCGCGGCGGACGCTCGTGCTCGGCGAGGTCGGCCTCGCGGGTGAGGTCCGCGCCGTCTCCCAGCCCGAGATCCGCCTCGCCGAGGCGGCGCGGCTCGGCTTCGAGCGAGCCATCATCCCGGCCGCGAGCGCGCGGCACGCCGAGGTGCCGGCGGGGATCGAGATCGTCGGGGTGGACACCGTCGCGGACGCGCTCGATCGGTTGGGGTGACCGCCGCGCCCAGCGCAGCAGCCCGGGATCGTGCGCCGACTCAGGCCGACTGGACTGCCTTTCGCCACTTCGCGAGATGCCCCTCGCGCTCGACCGGCTTCATCCTCGGGTCGAAGCGCTTGCCGACCTTCCACGCCTTGCGGATCTCCTCGCGATCCTTCCAGAACCCGGTCGCGAGGCCGGCGAGGAACGCGGCGCCGAGGGCGGTGGTGTCGATCATGCGCGGGCGCTCGACGGGCACGTCGAGCAGGTCCGCCTGGAACTGCATGAGCAGGTCGTTCTGCGAGGCGCCGCCGTCCACCTTGAAGACCGGGTAGGCCTTGCCCGCCTCGGCCCGCATCGCCTCGGCGAGATCGTAGATGAGGAACGCGATGCCCTCGAGCGTGGCGCGGGCGAGGTGCGCGGCGGTGACGCCCCGGTCGATGCCGCGGATGACGCCGCGGGCCTCGGGGCGCCAGTGCGGCGCGCCGAGCCCGGCGAGCGCCGGGACGAACACGAGGTCGCCCGTGTCCTTCACCTGCCTCGCGAGCACCTCGACGTCCGGCGTCTTCTTGAACAGGCCGAGCCCATCCCGCAGCCACTGCACGGCGGCCCCCGCGATGAAGGAGGAGCCCTCGAGCGCGTAGGTCACCTCGCCGGCGACGTCCCAGGCGACGGTGGTGAGGAGGCCGCGCGACGACAGGAGGGGGTCCTTCCCGATGTTCTGGAGCAGGAACGCGCCCGTGCCGTAGGTGCACTTCGCCTCGCCGGGCTGGAAGCACGCCTGGCCGAACAGCGCCGCCTGCTGGTCGCCCGCCATGCCCGCGACCGGGATCCCGTCCGGCAGGACCTTCACGTTCCGCGTGACGCCGTACACGTGCGAGGAGGGGACGATCTCGGGCAGGACGTTGCGCGGCACGCCGAACAGGTCCAGGAGCTCGCGGTCCCACGCGCGCGTGCGCAGGTCCATGAGCAGCGTGCGGCTCGCGTTCGACACGTCCGTCACGTGGGTGGCGCCGTTCGTGAGGCGCCAGACGAGGTAGCTGTCGATCGTCCCGAACGCCGCCGCGCCCGAGTCCGCCCGCTCGCGCAGGCCGCGGACGTTGTCGAGGAGCCAGCGCATCTTGGTCGCGGAGAAGTAGGGATCGATGACGAGCCCGGTCTTCTCGCGCACCCGCGGCTCGTGCCCCTCCGCCTTGAGCAAGGCGCACACGTCGGTGGTGCGCCGGTCCTGCCAGACGATGGCGTGGTGCAGCGCGCGCCCCGAGATCCGATCCCAGGCCGCGGTCGTCTCGCGCTGGTTCGTGATCCCGATCGCGGCGATGTCCCGACCGGTGAGGCCCGCCTCGCGCAGCGCGCGCTGGACCGTCGCGATCGTCGAGCCCCAGATGTCGTCGAGATCGTGCTCCACCCAGCCCGGCTTCGGGAAGATCTGCCGGAACTCCTGGTTCACCCGCGCGCGGAGCCCGAGCCGCTTGTCGAGGACGAGGACGGTCGTCCCGGTCGTCCCCTGGTCGATCGCCATCACGTAGGAAGCCATGCTCACCTCGCGCGCGGGCGCCACCCCGGCCCGCGTCGCCTCGTGCCGCCGCTCCGCTCCCGCGCCCGGGCGCCGTCGTCGCCGCGCGTCCTCCGCCCCGGCTCCGGCGTGGCGCGCGCCCCCGGCACGGGGAGGCTCGTCAGGAAGCGCGCGGTCACGTCGGCGCAGAGATCGCGCTCCACGTCGATCCCGACGAGGTGCCAGCTGTCCTCGAGGACCACGAGCTCGGCCGGCCCGCTCCCGATGCGCCGCGCGATCCGCCGGGCCCCGCCGACGGTGACGGTGTGATCGCGCGCCCCGGCGACGACCAGCGCGGGCGCGGCGATGCCCGGAAGCTGGCGGTCCACGTGCGCGGCGAGCGCGGCGAGCTCCGCGACCGCGCCGAGCGGCACGCCGCCGAGGGTCGGGGCGCGGTTGCGCTCGCGCATCTCGGGATCGCGGACGTCCGAGCCCGCCTCCTTTGGGACGACGATCCGCGAGATCGGCCCGAGCCGCGCCAGCAAGGCGCCGAGGCGGCCGTGGAGCTGGAGCTCGAGCGCGGGGGCGAGGAGGACGAGGCCGTCGACGCGCTCCGGGTGATCGTGGGCGAGCGCGCAGGCGACGAGCGCGCCCATCGAGCAGCCGACCACGAACGTGCGCCGCGCGCCCTCGAGCCGGCCGAGCTCGCGGCGCGCCTTCGCGACCCACTCCGACCACGGCACGCCGAGCAGGTCCCGGGGGTCGCCGCCGTGCCCCGCCATGACCGGCGCGAGGCAGCGCATGCCGGTGTCGGCGAGGCGGCGCGCCACGACGTGCATCTCGAAGGTGGAGCCAGTGAGCCCGTGCAGGAGCAGGACGGCGTCCGGGCCGCCGCGCAGCTCGAACTCCCTCCCGTGCTCGATGCCCGTGCGTGCCAACCGAACGATCGCTTACCCCTGGACGGGCTACGTTTCAATGCTCCCGGTGCGACGGCCCCGTCCAGGCAGCGCTCCCGGCGCCGGCATGCTAACACCGCGGCATGTCCGACAAGCCCGGCGTCCCGCCGCACGCGATCCAGCTCCAGCTCGAGATCGACCCCGTCACGGCGAACGGAGTGTTCGTCAACATGGCGATGGTGAACCACACCGAGACCGAGTTCACCCTCGACCTCATCTACATCCAGCCGCAGGCGCCGAAGGCGACCGTCCGCTCGCGGATCATCACGACGCCCAAGCACATGAAGCGGCTCATGCTCGCGATCCAGGACAACGTCGCGAAGTACGAGGCGCGCTTCGGCGAGCTGGACCTCGGCGACACGCCTCACTTCCCCCACGGAGGCGCGGTGGCGTGAAGGCGGTGTGACCCCGGGCGAGCCACGTCGTCCTGAACCCCCTGCCCGCGCTCGGTGATCGTGCGTCGCCCCCTTGCTCGCCGCGTCCCATGACCGCGCCGCCGGACGCGGTGACGCCCCGGCGCTCGCCTCGCTCGGCGGTCCTCCACGGAGCCAGTTCCATGAAGATCTCCTCCCCGCTCCTCGGCACCACGTTCGAGCTGCCGGAGCGCCCCGGGCGCATCGTCTCCCTGGTCTCGTCCGCCACCGAGACGCTCTTCGCGCTCGGCGCGGGCGACGCGGTGGTGGGCGTCACGCCCTACTGCGCGCGCTACGTGCCCGGCCTCGGCGCGCCCGTGGTCGCCGACTACGTCTCCGGCGACCCCGAGGCGATCCGCGCCGTCCGCCCCGAGCTCGTCGTGGCGACCGACGGCGTGCAGCTCCCGCTGGCGCGCCGGCTCGCGGCGGCGGGGCTCCCGGTGGCGCTCCTGCCCGTGCCGCAGAGCCGGTTCGGCATCCTCGAGAACACCGTCGCGCTCGGGGCGCTCACCGGGCGGCTCGCCGCGGCGCGCTCTCTCTGCGACCGGCTCGAGCGCGCGTGCGCCGAGCTCGTCGCCTCCGCTCCCTCCCCGCGGCCACGCGCGTACGCGGAGCTGTGGTTCGGCCGCCACCTGCGGCGTCCCGGGGGGCGCGCGTTCGTGCACGACCTGCTCTGGCTCGCGGGGCTCGAGCCCGTGCACGGCGATCGGCCGGACGCGTATGCCCCGCCGGAGCTCGACGAGGTGCCGGGCCTCGCGCCGGACTGGGTGATCGTGTTCTCGGAGCCCGAGCACCCGATCGACGCGGAGGCGCTCGTGCGCGAGCGCGGCTGGGATCGGGCGGTCGCGCCACGCGTGCTCGCGTCCACCACCGAGCGCGGGCGGAACCTCATCCACGACGGCCCGTCGTTCGTCGAGACGGCGGCGTGGCTGCGCGACGCGACCGCCGCGTGAGCGCGCGGCCGCCGCGCGGCCGCCGCGGCCGGGCCTGAACCCCCGTTCCGTGGACGGTCCAAAGGATCCCGCGGGGTTGGGACCGGCACAGGCGCTGCTCTCCTGCCGCGCGCGCGCACGACCGCGCGCTCGAACGGAACGGAGAGAGAGATGAGCGACACGAACGACAAGGGCGGCGCCCGCAAGCTCGCGGTCTACGCCATCCCCGACAGCGCGAACGGCGAGCGGACCTGGTGGCCGAAGATCGGCGTCGCGTTCACGAACAGGGACGGCAGCATCGCGATCCTGCTCGACGCCTTGCCCCTCGGGACGAACAAGCTCCAGGTGCGCGAGCTGCGCGAGGACGGGCGGCCCGCGGGGAACGGAGCGCCGCGCCGCGTGGGGCTCGAGACCGTCGAGGTGCGGCCGTGAGGCGGGCCCTCCTCGCCGCGGTCGCCGCCGCGGTGCTGCTCCTCGCGGGCCCCGCGCTCGCCGCGAAGAGAGCGCTCGGCCCGGGCGAGCGGATCGACCTCAACCGCGCGAGCGTCGCCGAGCTCATGCGCCTGCCGGGCGTCGGAGAGAAGCGCGCCCAGGCGATCGTCGCTCAGCGGGCCCGCCAGCCGTTCCGCCGGCCGGAGGACGTGCTCGTCGTGAAGGGGATCGGCCCCGCGTGGCTCGCGAAGGTGAAGGCGAACGTCGCCGTGGGCTCCGCTCCGTCCGGCACCGCTGCGGTGACCGCACGGAAGTGAAGGCACCCGGATTCGCTCGGGGACCCGGCCGGCGCATGCACTCTCCGGCCGGGTGCCCCGGCGACGCCCCGCGGGGTCCTGCTTGACACCCGGCGCGGGCGGGCGCTACTCGTGGCTTCGATTCAGCGGCACGGAGGAACAGGGAAGCCGGTCGAAGTCCGGCGCGGTCCCGCCACTGTAGCCGGGTGAAGGTGCCTCGGAAGTCGCCACTGCCGCAGCCCAATCGCGGTGGGAAGGTGGAGGTACCGAGCGGAGCGTCCCTCCGCGACCCGGGAGCCAGGAGACCTCCCTCCGAGCCTGTCGCGCATGGTGCGCGGCCTCGCCGTTCGCGGCGAGCAAAGATGCATCGGGTCCGGAGGAGACCCGACACTTGGGCTCGACTTCCCGCTCATCGGGGCGCGCGTGCGCCCTCGTCGCCGCGCTGGCGCTCGGGCTCGCGCTGCGTGCGCGCGCCGACGGCACCGTCCCCGACGCGCCGCCGTCCGAGAGCGAGCCGCCGGTGCGGCTCCCCGAGGTCGAGGTCCGGGTACCACGCGCCGAGGTCGAGAAGGATCCGACCGCGTCCGCGACGGTGGTGTCCGCGAGCCGCTTCGAGGGCGAGGCGAAGGACGTGGCGCAGCTCCTCGCCACCGCCCCGGGCGTCTCGGTCACCCGCTACGGCACGCTCGGCCAGCTCGCCACCGTCTCGGTGCGGGGCGTCGCCGCGGACGGCGTGAAGGTGCTGCTCGACGGGCTCCCGCTCGGCACGGCTGGCGGCGGGGTGGATCTCTCGACCATCCCGCGCCAGTGGATCTCGCGCATCGAGGTGGTGCGCGGCGCGGCGGGCGCGCAGTTCGGCGCGGGCGCGCTCGGCGGCGCGGTGAACGTCGTGATGCGCCAGGGCGAGAAGGGCGAGCTCTCCGCCGAGGCGACCACCGGCGCCTTCGGCACCTACGCGATCTCCGCCGACACCGTCGCGGAGGTCGGGCCGTTCTCGCTCTTCGCGGCGGCCACCGGCGAGGACACCCAGGGCGACTTCACCTACGCATTCGACGACCGGCCGTCGCTGCCGGGGAGCCCCCTCGAGGAGCGGACCCGCCGGAACAACGGCGCGCGGCGCGCCGGCGCCCTCGCCAAGTTCGGCGGGGTCGCGAGCGGCTTCCGGGTCGACGGCCTCGCGCAGCTCACGGCCGGGCGGCGCGAGCTCCCCGGCTCGCCCTACCAGCCGACCCCCGCGGACTGGGAGGAGGACGGGCGGGTGCTCGCGATGCTGCGCGTCGCGCGCGCGGTTCACCCTCGCCTCACGCTCGCCGCTCGTGCGTTCGGCCGCCGCGACCTCCTAGACACGAGGCTCGCCGCGACGGGGTCGGACCCCACGCGGCAGCGCGGCGGCGCCGGCGGGCTCGAGCTCGAGGCGGGGCTCACGCACGGGCCGGGCGTCCTCACCGCCGCCGCCTCCGCGGAGGTGGAGGGCTACTCGAGCGACGCGCTCGGCGGGACGCGGAGCCGGCCTGGCTTCGCGGGCGCGCTCGCGGAGGACCTGCTCCTCGCCGGCGGCCGGCTGCGCGTCGGCCCGTCGGTGCGGGCGGAGCGGACCGGCGGATACTCGGGCGTCTCCGCCAAGCTCGGCGCGGCGCTCGAGCTCGCCCGCGGCCTCGCGCTCCGGGCGAGCGGCGGACGGACCTACCGCGTACCGAGCTTCGCGGAGCTCTACCTCGAGCAGGGGCTCCTCGCCCCGAACCGCGACCTGCGCTCGGAGAAGGGCGCCGGCGCCGACGCGGGGCTCGTCTACGACGGCGCGCTCGGGCTCCTCTCCGTCGGCGGCCACGCGACCGTCTACGACGACATCATCACCTACGAGCCGGCGAGCGTCGGCAGGTTCCGCCCGTTCAACACCGGCCGCGCCTTCGTCGCGGGCGTGGAGGCCGAGGCGGCGACCTCGCCCTGGCGGCGCGCGCTCGGGCTCGCCCTCTCCGGCGCGTACACCTTCCTCCCCACCGAGGTGCTGCGCGGCAGCGCCGACGTGCTCGGGAACGCGCTGCCCCGCCGGCCGCGCCACCGGGTCTACGCGCGCGCCGCGATCTCGCCCGGCCGGGTCGGCGCCCACCTCCAGGTGGAGCACGTGCGCGACCAGTACCTCGACCTCCGGAACCAGGCCCGGCTCCCGGACCAGACGATCCTCGGCGCAGGCGCCTCCGTGCGGATCCTTCGCCAACCGCTCGTCGCCCTCCACCTCGAGGTCGAGAACCTCGGCGACGACCGGACGCTCCTCGACGGCTACGGCAACCCCCTCCCCGGCCGGACGTGGATGGTCACGCTCCGCGGCGGGACCTTTTCTCGCAGTGAAAGGACCCCATGACCCTCCGTTCCCCCCTCGCGGTCGCGCTCGCGCTCGCGTTCGCCCTCGGCTGCAAGAAGGACCTCGTCTGCCCCTCGGGCGAGGTCGACTGCGGCGGCCGCTGCGTGTCGCTCCTCACCGACGCCTCGAACTGCGGCGCCTGCGGGGCGACCTGCGGCGCGCTCGAGGCGTGCAGCGCCGGGAGCTGCGGCTGCGCGCCGGGCATCGCCCTGTGCGGCGGGGCCTGCACCGATCTCGCCCGCGACGCGCAGCACTGCGGCGCGTGCGACACCGCCTGCGGCGCGGCCGACTTCTGCACGACGCAGGCGGACGCCACCGCCTGCACCGCGGCGTGTCCCGGCGGGTTCACGGCGTGCGGCCGGTCGTGCGTGGAGCTCGCGACGGATCGGCAGAACTGCGGCGCCTGCGGCAAGGCCTGCGGCGCGGGGGAGTCGTGCCGCGACGGCGCCTGCCGCGCCGAGGTGTTCGTCGCCTGCTACGCGACGGGGGACGTTCGGCCGGTGACGGCCGAGCTGGCCCCCGCCGGCGCCCCGCGCCTGTCGCGCGGCGGCCCCACGGCGCTCGCGATGGGCGCGGACGTGCTCTACACCGCGAACGGCTACCCCGCCGGGGTGGGCGTCGTGCCCATCGACGCGAGCCTGCCCACGAGCCTCACCGTGCTGCCCGGGAACGACCTGCAGTACGTCACGACGTACGCCGGCGCGGTGCTCGCCGCGAACTCCGGCGTCGGCACGCTCGTGGTCCTCGACGCGGCGGGCGGGGTGCTCGACGAGATCGTGCTGCCCGGCGACGCGCCGAACCCGCACGGGCTCGCCGTCGCGGGGACGACCGCGTACGTCGCGCTCTACGGCAACGGGCCCACGGGCGACCAGACCGCCCCGGTCGGCCAGCAGATCGCGAAGGTCGATCTCTCCGGGCTCGCCGAGTGCGCGAAGCCCGACGCGCCCGCCTGCGGCGCGGGCGGCGCCTGCGCCGCGGGCCGCGAGTGCCGCGACGGCCGCTGCCGGGCGCGCTGCGGCGAGGTCACGGGCACGATCGACGTCCTCGCGATCCCGGGCAGCTTCGACGCCCCCGGCTATCCCTTCCCGAACCAGGTGGCGACGGTCGGCGCCCGCGTGTTCGTGTCGCTCCCCAATTTGAAGCTTTCGGGCGTTTACTACACGGCGCCGGCCGGGAACGGGAAACTCCTCGTCGTCGACACGGCCGCGAACGACGCGACCTCGATCGTGGACCTCGGGCCTGGATGCAAGAACCCCGGCGACGTCGCGGTGCTGGGCTCGACGGTGTGGGTCGCGTGCGGCTCGTTCTCCTTCCCGACCGAGGCCCCCGGCGCGATCGTCCCGGTGGACGTCTCGGGCGCGCCGAAGGTCGGCGCCGCCGTCGACGCGAGCGCGATCATCCCGGGCAACGTGGCGTTCTGTGGCGGGCGCGGCTACGTCACCGACCAGAGCTCGGGCAAGGTGCTGCCGTTCGATCCAGCGTCCCGCGCCATCGGAACGGCCGTCGACGTCTGCCCGGTGGTCTACTTCGCCTGGGCCTCCGACATCGCATGCAGCGAGTGATCCGCGCCGCCGCCCTCGCCCTCGCCCTCGCCGCGCTCGCCCCGTCGCGCGCGGCGGCGGACGATCCCCTGCGCCCGTCCGGCAAGGGCGCCGCGGAGGGCGGCGCGATCTGGGTGGGGCCGCGTCCGAAGGCGCCGCCCCGCCGCGTCGTCGTGCTCGCCCCGAGCCTCACCGACGTCGTGGTCGCCCTCGGCCACGCGGATCGGCTCGTGGGCGTGACGCGGCTCGACGACTCTCCCGAGGTGAAGGACCTCCCGCGCGTGGGCGGGTTCCTCGACCCGAGCCCGGAGGCGGTGCTCGCGCTCTCTCCCGATCTCCTGCTGTGGGTGACCGACGGGGGCGCCCTCGGCGCGGTGCGGCGCATCGCCGAGCTGTCGGCCGCGTCGCGCCACCCGTTCCCGGTCCTCGCCATCCCGATCGTGAGCGTCGCCGACGTGCTCGCGACGCCGCGCCTCGTGGGCGAGGCGCTCGGAGATCCCGCGGGCGGCGAGCGGCTCGCGCGGTCCCTGCGCGCGGCGGTGGACGACGTGAGGCGCCGGGGGCGGGAGGTGAAGCGCAAGCGCGTCCTCTTCGTCGTCGGACGGGAGCCGCTCGTGGTGGCGGGCCCGGGGAGCTTCCCCGACGAGCTCCTCGCGCTCGCCGGGGCCGAGAACGTCGTCCGCGGCGAGCGGCCCTGGCCGGTCTACCCGCTCGAGAAGGCGGTCGTGGACGATCCGGAGCTCGTCGTGGACGGCGCGGCGCGCGAGCCGGCGGAGGGGATCGCGCGGCTCGCCGCGATCCCCGCGGTCCGGCGCGGCCGGGTGTTCCGGATCCCGAACGACGATCTCCTCCGGCCGGGCCCGCGCATGGTCCGCGGCCTCGACGCGCTCTTCCGCGGGATCCACCCGGAGGCGGGCCGGTGACCGTGCCTCCCGCGGCCCGGCTCGCGCTCGCCCTCGCCGCGGGCGCCGTGGCCGTCGCCCTCGCGATCGCCCTCTCCTGCGCGCTGGGCGCCCAGCCGATCTCCATCTCCGCCGCGCTCGCGCGCCGCGATCCCGACGCGGCGATCCTCCTCGGGCTGCGGCTCCCGCGCGCGGTGCTCGCCGCGCTCGTCGGCTGCGCCCTCGCGGGCGCGGGGACCGCCCTCCAGGCGCTCCTGCGGAACCCCCTCGCCGAGCCGTTCGTGCTGGGCGTCTCCGGCGGCGCCGCCCTCGGCGGCTCGATCGTGCTCGTCGCGGCGGCGGGGCTCGCGCGCGTCGCCGGGAGCGCGGGCGAGGCGCTCGCAGCGGCGCCGCCGGTCGCGGCCGGCGCCGTGCTCGGAGCGCTCGCCTCGACCGCGCTCGTGTTCGGGCTCGGCCGCGTCGCGGGGCGGCTCGTGCCGGAGGCGGCGCTCCTCGTCGGCATCGTCTTCAACGCCTTCGTCGCGGGCGTCATCACGCTCATCAAGCTGCTCGTCCCGCCCGAGCAGGCGAGCCGGCTCATGTACTGGCTCGTCGGCGCGGTCGGCTACGAGACCTCCGGCACGATCGCCGTCGGGGCCGTCCTCATCGCCCTGTCCGTGGGGGCGCTCGTCGCGCTCTCGGCGCGCCTCAACGTCCTCACGCTCGGCGACGAGGAGGCGGCCTCGCTCGGGGTCGACGTCAGGCGCGCCCGCGCGGCCGTGTTCTTCGCGGCGAGCGCCGCGACCGGCGCGGCGGTCGCGCTCGCCGGCATGGTCGGGTTCGTCGGCCTCATCGTCCCGCACCTCGTGCGCCGCGTGGTCGGGCCCGACCACCGCCTGCTCGTCCCCGCCTCGGCGCTCTTCGGCGCGGCCTTCCTCGTCCTCGCCGACGCGCTCGCGCGGCTCGCCTTCCTCCCGCTCGGCACCGAGCCGCCGGTCGGCGCGGTCACCGCGTTCCTCGGCGGGCCGTTCTTCCTCTGGCTCCTCCGCCGCACCGAGCGGCCGTCGGAGGCGGCGTGAGCGCGCCCGCGCCGGGCCCCATCGTCGAGGTGCGCGGCGCCTCGTTCGCCTACGGCGCGCGGAACGCGCTCGAGGACGTCTCCTTCACCGCGCGCGCGGGCGAGTTCGTCGGGCTGCTCGGCCCGAACGGCGCGGGCAAGTCCACCCTGGTCCGGCTCGTCGCCGGGCTCGCCGCGCCCTCGTCCGGCTCGGTGCGCCTCGGGGGGCTCGATCCCCACGCCGCGCCGCGCCGGGAGGTCGCCCGGGTCTGCGCGCTCGTCCCGCAGGAGCCGCGCGTCGGCTGGCCGTTCACGGTGCGCGAGGCGGTGATGATGGGGCGCACGCCGCACCAGGGCCTGCTCGCCGTGGCGACCCGCCTCGATCACGGGGCGGTGCGCGGCGCCCTCGAGGCCTGCGACCTCCTCCACCTCGCCGGACGCCGGCTCGACGCGCTCTCGGGCGGCGAGCGGCGCCGCGTGTTCTTCGCGCGCGCGCTCGCGCAGGAGCCGCGCGTGCTGCTCCTCGACGAGCCGACCGCCTTCCTCGACCTCGCCCACCAGGTCGCCGTGATGCGGATGGCCCAGCTCGCGGCCCGCGGCGGACTCTGCGTCGTCGCCGTGCTGCACGACCTGAACCTCGCCGGCGCCGCCTGCGATCGGCTCGTCGTGCTCTCCGGCGGCCGGGTCGTCGCGGAGGGCCGGCCCGCGGACGTCCTCACGGACGCGCGGGTGAGCGCGGTGTGGGGAGTGCCGGTGTGGCGCGGCGAGAACGGGGCGACGGGGAAGCCGATCGTGCTGCCGAACGTGTGAGGATGGCCGGCGCCCGGAAGGTGCACGGAACAGTCACCGTGGGAGTGCCCGGCCCATCGCGCGAGGAGAGGCGACGCCCCTCCCGGCAGCGGAGGAGTCGAGCGTCCCTTCGAGCGGTGAGTGAAACTGACAGCGAGCGTATCGGCACGGGACGCCGGCGGCGCAGTCACCTCGCGGCGCCGAGCTCTTTCAGGCGTTTCTCGGCGATCTCTTGCTGCCTCGGCGAGATCGGCATGCCGAGGAAGCGCCGGTAGCGCGCGACCGCCTCCGCCTTGCGCCCACTGTCGCGGTAGACGTCGCCGAGGTTGAGCTGGATGGCCGGGCGCTCCGGAAACTGCTGCTCGCACTCGAGGAGGACCCTCTCCGCGGACGCGTGATCCCCGATCGCCCAGTATGCGAACCCGAGGTTGTTGCAGATCTCGCCCTCGTCCAGGAGACGCCGGCCATCCTGCAACGCGGACCTCCACGACGCGATCGCCTCGGAGCGGCGCCCCGCCTTCCACATCGCGAGCGCTCCCGCGTCGAGCTCGCCGAGGTCCTCGCGCTCGCGGTCGAAGGCGGCGCTCGCGGTGTCGACCACCGGGCCGAGCGGACGGACGTCGAAGAGCTTGCGCCGAGCATCCCAGCGAACGAGCGTGGAGCAGTTCAGGTGCGCCCCTCCGGGCACGTAGAACTGCTCCACCGTCACGGCTGCGTCCGTGGCGCGCAGGGCGCTCACCGTCCCGAGCCCGCCGCAGCTCGCCGTCGGGCCGGACAACCCGTCCCCTAACTCGACCGTGCGCCCCGCGTCGATCGCTCCGCGTGAGGGGTCGTGGACGAACACCTTCGCCTCGAAGCCCGCGCCCGGATCCCTCTCGTCCACGTACCGCCCGCCGGACTGGACGTACACGAGGAGCAGCCCCGACCCCGGGAGCGTCGCCGCCATCAGCTGCGCCGGTCGCGCAGGGCCTGCAAACTCGACGAATGCACTCGACGCATGGAAGGTCGCCCTCGCGGACGCGCTCGGGCGGGCGCTCCAGCTCGCTCCGGTCGCCAGCGCGTCGCGCGCGGCGTCGGTCGCGAGGAGGTCCCGGCGCGTGACGTCGATCGTGGAGCGCTTCGGGTCCCATGTCACGAAGCAGGCCGGGCGCGGGTCGCGGCCACCCGCGAACCCGATCACCACGGCCCCGCCGATGCCGGCGACGTTCGGCGTCCCGTGCTCGGGCGAGCCGAGGCACCTCGCGTCAGGATCCGCACCTCGTATGGCCTCGGCGAGCGCCGCCGTCAGCGCTCCGTCCGGCGCGCCGTTCGCGCGCAGCACGAACGCAGCCTTCGGGCTCGGTCCGTCCGGCTGCGCGGGCCATGCCTCGACCACTGCCACGTGCATCGACGACCCGGGGAGCGGAACGTACTGCTCGTGCGCAGGGAGCGGGCCCCCGAGGAAGGCGCGAACGGCCGGGAGCACGAGGAACCCCGCGGGCACGGGAGCGGCAGCCGGTTCGTGAGGTCCTGTCCGGCTCGTGTTCGTCGCCGGAGCCGCGGCGGTCACGGCGAGCACGAGGGGAAGCGTCCACATACGCGCAGTCACCCGCCTCGACGACGCAGCTCCGAGCTTCAATCGAACATGTACATCTTCAGCGAAGCCGCGATCGTCCGCGCCGAGGTCGCGTCCAGGCTCTGGCGGTAACCGACGTCGAGCGCCACTCCACCGCGGGTGACGATGCCCGCGCCGAGCGACCACCACGACGTGTCGATCGTCTCGTCGCGCGCCCAGCCGGCGCGGAGCGGGACGAGGCCTCCCAGCAGCACCTCGGCGCCGACGCCGTAGCGGTTCTTCGTGGTCTCGGCGCGGTCGAGGTCTGCGCGCCAGTCCGCGGTGATCTGGAAGGCGCGGTCGTTGCCGAGCGTGAGGCCCGCGCCGACGCCCATCGGAGCCACCGCCTCGTTCGCGATGGGCACGAGGTTGTAGCCCACCGCGCCGAGCGAGACCCACTCGCCCACCTGCCAGAACAGTCCGGCGTCGCCGGTCGCCGCGCTCACCTTCTCGTTGGCGCGAAGCGAGAGCCACTTCGCGGCGACGCCCAGGTAGAGCTTCTCGGCGATCGGACCCGCGAGCGCGAGGTGGACGAGGTTCCCCGTGTAGTCCCCGTCGATCGCGCGCAGGTACGAGACGCCCGCGGCCACCGGCGACGAGAGCGAGTCGACCACGGAGCCGCCGAAGAGCTGCGCGACGCTCTCGGCCCCGCGCCGATCGACGAAGCCGCCCGCCTCGACCGAGTAGCGCCGGCGCGCCCCGATCGTCGCGGGGTTCACCAGGATCCCGTCGTTGCCTGCCGCCATCCCCACGCCGGCCGAGAGCGCGAGCGCGCGTGGACCGGCGAGGTCCGGGACCCCACCGGGCGGAGGCAGCTCGGCGGCAGCGGCGTGGGCGGCGACGATGACGGCCGCGAGGGCACTCGTCACGATTCGCGCGTGCACCGGGCGAGGATACGGGGACGTCACGCCCCCGGCAAGGACGCTTGTGGCGGTTTTCGGGAACGCGCTACGGTCGAAGGGTACGGCTCACCCGAGGAGGACCCCATGCGCAAGCGCGACACGGATCGCTACCGTGCTCTGCTCGAGGAGCAGCTCAGCGCGCTCGTGGGGCAGTCCGAGCGGGCGGTCCACGAGATGTCGGGAGGAGAGGGACGGCAGATCCCGGATCCGAACGACCGCGCCACGGCCGAGGAGGGCCGGAACTGGGCGCTCCGCCTGCGCGATCGCGACCGCAAGCTCATCACGAAGATCCAGGAGGCGCTCGCGCGCATCGAGGCCGGCACCTTCGGGCGCTGCACCTCCTGCGGACGCCCGATCGCGGCGGCGCGGCTCCGTGCACGCCCGGTGACGGACCTCTGCATCGGCTGCAAGACCGAGGCGGAGCGGCTCGAGCGCTGAACGGCCGGGTGCGCGCCCGCCCGAAGGCCGCAGGAGCACCCACCGCCTCGCGGCGTCCTGCGGCGTCCTGCGGCGTCGACGAGCGTCGAGGTCGGGGCCGGGGTCGGCTCCGCGTGACGAGCCCGCCGGGCGCACCCCCGATGGAACGCTTGCGGACTTCTGCTCGGCGCTGAGCGGGGCTAGATTGCCGGCACCATGGAGAACCGGACGATCCGCAAGGCCGTCATCCCTGCAGCGGGCCTCGGCACGCGCTTCCTCCCAGCCACGAAGGCGGTCCCGAAGGAGCTGCTCCCCATCGTGGACACGCCCACAATCCAGTACATCGTCGCCGAGGCGGTGGCCGCCGGCGTGCGCGACGTCGTGCTGGTGGTCGCCCGCGGCAAGGAGTCGATCGTCGATCACTTCGACATCGCCGCCGAGCTGGAGGCGCACCTCGAGCGCACCGGGAAGCTCGAGCTCAAGAAGCAGATGCGGTCCATCGCCCAGATGGCGAACGTCATCACCGTCCGCCAGCAGGAGCCGCTGGGGCTCGGGCACGCGGTGCTCTGCGCCCGCGACGTCATCGGCGACGAGCCGTTCGTGGTGATGCTCGGCGACGACATCATCGACGCGAAGGTGCCGGGCGCGAAGCAGCTCGCCGACTGCTACGCGAAGCACGGCCTCGGCACCGTGGCGCTCATGGAGGTCCCGCGCGAGGAGACCTCGATGTACGGCATCGCCGCAGGGTCGGAGATCGAGCCGCGCACCCTCCGGGTGGACCGCCTCGTGGAGAAGCCGAAGCGGGACCCGCCCTCGAACCTCGCGGTGATCGGCCGGTACGTGCTGCCGCCGCGCGTCTTCCAGGTCCTCGAGCAGGTTCGCCCCGGCGTCGGCGGCGAGATCCAGCTCACCGACGCGCTCGCGGTGCTGGCGCGCGAGGACGGGCTGCTCGGCTACCGCTTCGAAGGCGACCGATATGACGCCGGCGACCGATTGGGGTATCTGAAGGCGAACCTCGCGTTCGCGCTGAAGCGCCCCGAGCTCGCGGGCCCGCTGCGCGAGCTGATGAAGGAGATGTCCCGTTGACGAAGCGCCTCCTCGCCACCCTCGCCGTCGCCGCCCTCGCGCTCCCCGCCGCCGCCTACGTCCTCCCGGTCTCGAGCATCCTCTCGCGCCTCGCCGCGAGGCGCGCCGAGCTCTCGCTCGCCTCGGTCGAGGCCCAGGGGACGTTCCAGGCGGAGGGCCCCGACGCCCAGAAGCTCGCGCAGGCGGCGGGGGTCGAGCTCCGCGGCCAGCAGCTCACCGTACCCGCGCGCTTCCTCATGAAGGTGCCGGGCCGCTGCCGCCTCGAGCTCGCGCCGCTGGACGTCCCGGAGGCGAGCCGGCCGTACGTCGCGATCCGCGACTCCCGCGTCGTCGGCTCGCGCGGTCTCGCTGAGCTCCCGGCCGCGGTCGCGCTCGTCCGCTCGACCTGCGCCCTCCTCGGCCCGTCGCTCGCCGGCGGCGGCGCCTCCGCGTACGCGAGCGTCCTCGGGCGGCGGGGGGTCTCGACCGCGGAGGTGTCCATCGGCCGGTTCGACGGCCGCCTCGCCTACGTCGTCGGCGCGCGATCGAGCAAGGACGCGAAGCCGGTAGCGTACGTGGACAAGGAGACCTTCCAGCCGATGCGGCTCGTCTCGGCAGAGGGCGGCGTGATGCTCGACGTCCGCCTCCTCGGCTGGGGCTCGCCGACGGGCGGCGACTGGTTCCCTCGCGCCGTCGAGGTCTGGAAGGGCGAGGCCGTCCAGCTCCGCTTCACGACGGAGAAGGCCGCCGCGAACCCGCGGCTCGGGGACCCGTTGTTTCCATAGAAGCGGGGGGGGGGGGCCCCCCCCCCCCCCCGGCGGGGGGGGGGGGGGCCCCCCCCCCCCCCGGGGGGCCGGGGGGGGGCCCCGGGTTTAGCCACCTCCGGGGGGCAGGGCGCCCCCCCCCCCCCCCCCCGCCGTCGGCCGGGGCCCCACCCCTGCTCGGCGGGGCCCGTGCGCCACCGCGTGGCGGCTTCGCCGCGAACGCGGCGGCGCCCCGCCGGGAGGGACTGCGTCCCTCCCCGTCGCTTCGCGACGGGGCCCCTCCCTGCTGACGGATGTCGGCGGGCGGCGTGAACGCGTGTCGCGAATGCGGCAGGAGGGACTGCTTCCTCCCCGGACACACGTCGGGCGGGAGCGTGAACGCGGCGGTGACCCGCCGCGGCCGGCGGGCTCGCTTCGTTCGCCTACCGCCTACCCTGCCGCGCGATCGGCCTCGTCCTGCTCGCCCACGTCGGGCTCCACGTCGGTGCGGTACTTGCGCAGCACGCGCTTGAAGTTGGACCGGTCCATGCCGGCCTTGCGGGCCGCCGCCGAGATGTTGCTGTCGCAGTGGCGCATCAGCGTCTCGACGTAGCCCTTCTCGAACCGGCGCAGCGCCTGCTCCTTCGCGGCGGCGTAGGACATGGTGAGCCACACGGACTCGTCGCCGCTCGCCGGCGCCTCGCGCACGAGCGGCGCGGTGCGGCCGGTCACGGCGGGCGGGAGGTCCGACGCGCTCACCGCCTCGCCGCGGCAGAGCACGACCGCGCGCTCGATCGCGTTCTCGAGCTCGCGGACGTTCCCGGGCCAGCGGTAGCCGCAGAGGAGCTCGACCGTCTCCGGCGACAGGGTGCGCACGCGCTTGGCGAGCCGCTCCGCGTACCGGCGCAGGAAGTGGTGGGCGAGCAGCGGGACGTCGTCGACGCGATCGCGGAGCGGGGGGAGCGGGATGTTGATGACGTTGAGGCGGTAGAACAGGTCCTCGCGGAACTTGCCGGCCTTCACGAGGCGCGGCAGGTCGCGGTGCGTGGCGGCGATGACGCGCACGTCGACCCGCACCGAGTCGGCCGAGCCGACGCGCTTGAGCTCGCCCTCCTGCAGCACGCGCAGCAGCCGGACCTGGGTCGCCATCGGGATGTCGCCGATCTCGTCGAGGAAGATCGTCCCGCCGTCGGCGGCGTCGAACAGGCCCTTCTGGTCGCGCTGCGCGCCGGTGAACGCGCCCTTCACGTGCCCGAAGAGCTCAGACTCGAGCAGCGTCTCGGTGAGCGCGCCGCAGTTGAGCGCCACGAACGGCTGGGCGCGCCGCGGGCTCCGCGCGTGCAGGGCCCGGGCGACGAGCTCCTTGCCGGTGCCGCTCTCGCCGGTGACGAGCACGGTGGTCGCGCTGTAGGCGACCGCCTCGATCATCCGCACCACCTCGCGGATGGGCGCGGAGTTGCCGACGAGCCCCTCGGGCGCCGCGCCCTCCTTCTCGCGGAGCTGCGTCTCGAGCCGGCGGTTGCGGTCGAAGAGCATCTTGCGCTCGGCCGCCTTGGCGACCGCGCGCGCGACGAGCTCGACGTCCTCGAACGGCTTCGTGAGGTAGTCGTACGCGCCGGAGCGGACCGCGGCGAGCGCGGTCTCGACCGTCGCGTGCCCGGTCATCATGATGACCTCGACCTCGGGGCGGCGGTGCTTCACCGCCGACAGGAGCTCGAGGCCGGAGAGCTGCGGCATCTTGATGTCGAGCAGCGCGACGTCGAAGTCTTCGTGCGCGAGCCGCTGCGTCGCGGCGATGGGCGAGTCGAGCGCGACCACCGCGTAGCCCTTCTGCTCGAGCAGAGCCTGGAGCGCGCGGAGGAGCGTCGGCTCGTCGTCGACCACGAGGACGCGTACGGGCTTGGTGTCTGTGCCTTCGGCCATGATGAGGTCCCCTCGGTTCAGTGCTTCGACTGCGTCGCCGGCAGGTCGACCACGAAACAGGCGCCCCCCTCAGGGCCCGGCTCGACGCGGATCGAGCCGCCGTGGTCCTCGGCGATCTGGTAGCAGATGGAGAGACCGAGCCCGGTGCCCTTCCCCTCGGGCTTGGTCGTGAAGAACGGCTCGAAGATCCGCTTCGCGATCTCCGGGCGCACGCCCGGCCCGGTGTCGGCGACGGACACCCGCACGCGCCCCGGCGCGCCGGGGCCGGCGGTCACGGTGAGCCGCCCCGCGCCGCTCATCGCCTGGATGGCGTTCACCACCAGGTTCACGACGATCTGCTGGAGCTGGTTCGCGTTCCCGAGCGCGGTGACCGGGCGGTAGTCGCGCACCACCTCGACCTTCCCGTCCTTCATCTGCGGGCGGAGCAGGAACAGCGCGTCGTCGGCGACCTGCGCGAGCTCGACCGGGCCCTTCTCCTCGCCGCGCGGCCGGCGCGAGAAGCGCAGCAGGCTCTCGACGATGCGCTTGGCGCGCATCGCCGCGTCCTGGATGAGCTTCAGGTTCTCGAGGTCGGCCGGCGAGCGGTCCTCGCGGCTCATGAGCTGCGCGAAGGCCAGGATCCCGCCGAGCGGGTTGTTGATCTCGTGCGCGACGCCGCCGGCGAGCTGGCCGATGGCGGACATCTTCTCCGCCTGGAACAGCCGCTGCGTCACCTCGCGCTCCTCGGTGACGTCCTTCATCACCACGACGAAGGCGGCGTCCTCGCCCGTGAACGGGAAGGAGCGGACGAGCCAGGTGCGGTCGCCGCGGACGGCCTCGGCCTCGGCGCCGCCCGCCGCGACGCGGCACCGCGACGGGCAGGGCAGCGCGCCGAAGGCGTGCTCCCGGCAGCGCAGGCTGGGGAGCGCGTTCACGGCCACGCCCGCGGCGCGCGCGAACGCCGCGTTCGCGCGGACCACCTCGCAGCCGCCGCTCTTCACGATCGCGACCGGGTCGCCGAGCGCGTCGAAGCAGGCGCGCCACTCCTCGGCGGCGCGCACGAGGGCCACCTGCCGCGCCACGAGGTGCGCGTCGAGCTCGCGGTTCACCCGCTCGAGCTCCGCGTTGCGCACCGCGAGCTCGCCGGCGAGCCGGTCGTTCTCCTCGAGCGTCCAGAACTGGTCGATCGCGCTCTGCACGGTGATGAGCAGGTGCGCGTCGTCCCAGGGCTTCCAGATGAAGCGGAAGATCTCGGAGCGGTTCACCGCCTCCTCGATGGCGGCGGAGTCGGCCTGGCCGGTGAGCAGGACCCGCTGGACCCGCGGCCAGCGCTCCTTCACCCTGCGCAGGAGGTCGATGCCCGTCATGCCGGGCATCCGGTGATCCGAGACGATCGCGTGCACGGGCTCGCGGTCGAGGAGCTCGAGGGCGTCCTCCGCCCCGGCCGCCTCCAGGATGCGGCAGCGCGTGCGGCGCAGGACGCGCTGGAGCGCGCGCCGGACGAGCTCGTCGTCCTCGACGATGAGGAGGGTGCACTCCCGGCTGGGTCCGGGGTGCACGCATCCCGTCGAGGTGACCTGCGCGTCCATCACGGGGTGCCCCCACGGTGCATCGTCCGGTCCACGTGGGACGGACCCGGGGAGCAATGTTTTCGCAGCGTTGAGCGCGCTCGGACCCGGGTAGCGATGCGCTCCGGGTCAACCTATACCCTTACCCTGACAGTAACGCCACTTTGCGTTCAGCCGTTTGCGGGAGGGCCGGGCGGCGGGGTCGAGCTGGGCGACTGGTAGAGACGGATGGTGTTCCGCCCGGCGCGCTTCGCCTGGTAGAGCGCGTCGTCCGCGAAGCGGAGGAGGTGCTCGTGCGCCGTGATGTCCTTCGAGGGGAAGAACGCCACGCCGAGGGAGGCGGTCACGCGCAGCTCCGCCGGACCGGCGTGCGCCTCCGCCGCGACGGCGTACGCCTTCGCGCCGAGCGCGCGCCAGATCCGCTCCGCGACCGCGAGGGCGCCGGGCAGGTGCGTCTTCGGCAGGATGACCGCGAACTCCTCGCCGCCGTAGCGGCAGCAGATGTCCGGATCGCGGATCGACGCGCGCGCCACGGCGGCCGCCTCGCGCAGCACCGCGTCGCCGGCCGGGTGGCCGTGCCGATCGTTCACGGTCTTGAAGTGATCGAGATCGATCATGATGAGCGACAGCGGGTCCGCGTAGCGGTGCGCGCGGCAGAACTCCTCGTAGAGCCGCTCGTCGAAGAAGCGCCGGTTCTTGAGGCCCGTCAGCGCGTCGGTGACCGAGCGCTCCTCCAGATCGCGCTGGGCGCGGCGGAGCTGGTCCTGGAGCGACTTGATGCGCAGCATCGCCGCGCAGCGGGCGAGGACCTCCGCCTCGGCGAACGGCTTCGCGAGGAAGTCGTCCGCCCCGAGCCGCAGCCCGGCCACCTTGGAGTCGACGTCGCACCTCGCCGACAGGATCATGACCGGGACGAAGGGCTCCTCCGGCCTGGCCTTGACGGTGCGCAGCACCTCGAGCCCGTCCACGTCCGGGAGCATGAGGTCGAGCAGCACGAGATCCGGTGGCGCCCCGCGGATGGCGCCGATCGCCTCGCCTCCGTCGCGCGCGATCCGGACGCGGTAGCCCTCGCGCCTCAGCACGGACACGAGCCAGTCGACCTGGCTCGGCGAGTCGTCGACGACGAGGATCTCCGGCGCGGGCACGCGGCGCCGACTCTAGCCGAGATCCCGGGGACCCCCAAGGACGCGGGCGTGCGCGCCTACGTCCACGCGACGCGCCGCGCGCACACCGGCGACGCGCTCCCACCGCAGGCTCCCACCCGGGCGTTTCCGCCGCCGCGCCGGCGCCCTACTCGAGGGACATGAGCCGCCGCACGCGCCCAGCCGCGCAGGAGCCCACCCTCGCCGCCGCGCTGTCGCGCGCCGCCGCCGCCGCGCCCCGGGGCGTGGTCGTCCTGGATCTCGACTCGACGCTGCTCGACAACCGCCCGCGCCAGGCGCGCATCCTCCAGGACTACGGCCGCGTGGCGGGGCTGCCCGCGCTGCTCGAGGCGAGGGCCGAGCACTGGCAGGGGTGGGACCTGCGGCTCGCCATGGCCAACGCGGGCCTCACGCCCGCGGAGGTGGCGGCGCACGCCGGGCCGGCGCGGCGCTTCTGGGCGGAGTGGTTCTTCACGAGCGCGTACTGCCGCCTCGACGCCGCGCTCCCCGGCGCCGCCGCGTTCGTCCGCGCGCTCGCGAGCGCCGGCGCGCGCATCGCGTACGTGACCGGCAGACCCGCCCGCATGATCGAGGGCACGCTGCACGTCTTCCGGCGCGAGGGGTTCCCGGCCCCGGACGGCGCGGGCGTCCACCTGCTCATGAAGGACGACCTCGCGCTCGACGACGACGCGTGGAAGGAGGTCGCGGCCGCGCGCGTCGAGCGGCTCGGCCCGGTGGTCGCCGCGTTCGACAACGAGCCCGCGCACGTGAACCTCTACGCCCGCCGCTTCCCGGAGGCGCTCGTCGTCCACCTCGCGACCGATCACTCCGCGCGGCCGATCGCGGTGCTCCCGGGGATCCCGGCGATCGCGGACTTCTGCTCCGGGCCGCTCACCGAGGAGGAGCCGTCCGCCGCCGCGGGAGTCCCGTGACCCGCCGCGCGGCGCTCACCGCAGCGCCTCGTACACGTCCGCGGGCACCACCGGCGCGAGCCCGCCGCCGCCGAGGATGTTGACCACCGGCGAGGCGGCGGCGCGGACCACCGAGCCGTCGGCCCGCGAGGGCCCCAGCCCGCAGTAGGTGGACAGGTCGCGGTAGAGCATCCCGCGGTCGAGGCCCTCCGGCGTCACGCGCGTCGCCGCCCGGCGCGCCGCGAAGATCCGCTCCTGCGCGACGAACCCTCCCCCGCGCGCGTCGCCGAGCGCCGCCTCGACGGTCCGCGCCCACTCCTCGGGGGCCTCCTCCGCGCCGAGGTGCACGCTCTTCCCGCCGTAGTCCCAGCTCCGCTTCAGCACCCAGCGCGCCCGCTCCTCGAGGAGGCGCGGCGCGAGCGCCGGGGTGAGCCGCCGCGTGATCGGGAGCCGCGCCGCGGCGGCGCGCTCCTCCGCGTCGAGCCCGGCGCGCCCGGCGAGCGCCGCATCGTCCGCGCACTCCGACAGCCGCGCGAAGAGGGCCTTCGCCTCGAGCAGGCCGTTCACCGGGTTCACGAGCACGTGGCGCGCCGGGGCGAGCAGCGCGCGCGCGAACGGCGTGGCCGGGTCCACGCGGTTCGCCCACACGTGCCGGTACAGCACGTCCCAGCGCTCCGGCTCGCACGCCGCCGGGACGAGGTTCGCCGCGGCGTGCCCCATCCGCGCGAGGTGGGCCTGGAGGCACCGGAGCTCGCCGATCTGCGCGTCGCCCGGCCGCGCGACGATCGCGATCGACGGGCGCTCGCGCGTGCCGCCGCGCGCCCGGTAGTAGGCGACGAGCACCTCGCGCAGCCGCTCCATGTGGCTGCCGCAGCGGGCGACGAGCGCCTCCGCCTCGCGGGGAGGCTTGCCGCGCGCGGCGGCGGCGGCGCGGATCCAGGCGTGCGCGGCGAGATCCGCGTAGCCGGACATGGCCGGGATGGTGGCGTTGAGCTCGAGCGCGCGGGGCGGGCCGCCGCCCTCGGGGATGAGGAAGTCGACCCGGGCGTGGAGCACGGGGAGCGGCGCCTCGGCGAAGAGCTTCGCCATCGCCTCCGCTTCGAGGCCCTCGAACGGCTCCACGAGCGCGGCGCGATCCCGCGCGTCCCCGTGGAGGAGGAGGTGGCGCGCGAGCTTCACCGCGCCGGACAGGATCGCCTGCGCCTCCCGCGCGGCCGCGGCGAGCGCCTCGCGCGACGGCACCTCCGGCTCGGCGACGAGCGGGATCGGCACCACGCTCCCGTCGGGCCTCGCCACCGTGAGCCCGCCCGCCCAGGCGCGCTCCGCCGCCGCGCGCCCGACCGCCGCGAGCGCGTCTCCCTCGAAGATGGGCTCCATCCGCTCCTCGCGCGGGCGTTGCGGCCCGCCTCGTGCCTCTGATAGGCACGCTGGCGTGAAGATCTACACGAAGAGCGGCGATCGCGGAGAGACCGGCCTGTTCGGGGGGCCGCGCGTGCGGAAGAGCGACGCGCGGGTCGACGCCTACGGCGAGGTGGACGAGCTCAACGCGGCGGTGGGCTCGGTCCGCGCGATCGTCGAGGATCCCGAGATCGACGCCCAGCTCGCGCGCGTGCAGCACGAGCTGTTCTGCGTCGGGGCGGAGCTCGCGACGCCGCACGAGGCGAAGGCGCGCAGCGCGATCCCGCCCATCGCCCCGGCGTGGACCGCCCGGCTCGAGGCGGCCATCGACGCGTTCGACGCAGCGCTCCCGCCGCTCCGCCAGTTCGTGCTCCCGGGCGGCACGCGGACCGCGGCGGCGCTCCATCTCGCGCGCTGCGTCTGCCGCCGCGCGGAGCGGCGGGTGGTGGCGCTCGCGGCGGAGGTCGAGGTCGCGCCCGAGGCGCTCGCGTACCTGAACCGGCTCTCCGACTTCCTGTTCGTCGCGGCGCGCGTCGCGAACGCGCGAGCGCGGCGCGACGAGACGATCTGGGACCCGCCGCGCGAGGGCGAGGCATGACGGCGCCGTCCGCGCGCATGGAACCGGCCGCGACGCCCGCCGCCTCCCTGCGCGACTGCACCGCGCGCCTCGCGGCGCCGGGCGGGCGAGGGTCGCCGTGACGCCCGTCGCGCTCGTCACCGGCGCGGGCGTGCGGGTCGGGAACGCGATCGCGCGCGACCTCGCGCGCCACGGGTACGCGGTCGTCGCCCACTACCGCTCGCACCCGCCGCGCGGCCTCGCGGACGCGTTGCAGGCGGACCTCGCCCAGCCGGACGGACCCGCGGCGCTCGCCGCCGCCTTCCGGCGCGGCCACCGCAGGCTCGATCTCCTCGTGAACAGCGCGGCGGCGTTCGACGCGCTCCCGCTCGAGGAGACCGACGCCGCGGCGTTCGACTCGCAGATGGACCTCAACGCCCGCGCGCCGCTCCTGCTCACGCGCGCGCTCGCGCCGCTCCTCCGCCGGTCCCGCGGCTCCGTCGTGAACGTCGCCGACGTGGGCGGCGGCCTCGTGCCTTGGCGCGGCTTCGCGGCCTACGCGGCCTCCAAGGCGGCGCTCGTCCGGCTCACCGAGTGCCTGGCGCTCGAGCTCGCGCCGGAGATCCGGGTGAACGCCGTCGCGCCCGGGACGGTGCTCTGGCCGGAGGCGTACCCGGAGAAGCTCCGCCGCACGCTCGCCGCCCGCATCCCGCTGGGGCGTCCGGGCACTCCCGCCGACGTCGCGGCGGCCGTGCGCTTCCTCGCCGGGGCGCCCTTCGTGACCGGCGCGGTGCTCCCCGTGGATGGCGGGCGCCACCTCTCGGGGCGCGCCTGAAGCTCGCGGCTTCCGCGCCCGTCCGCACCTCGCATTGAAGCGCCCAACCCCCGCTGTTAGACTCCCTTGCGTCACGTCAAAGCGGGCGGGCGACCAACCCCGCCACGGAGAATTTCGACACATGGATGCCATCACCCAGACTCCCGTCACCCCTGCCGCCCCCGCCGCCGACGCCGGGACGGAGAATCCCGTCAGCCTCACCGCCAAGGCGATCGAGATGGTGAAGGACGCGATGGAGCGCGAAGGGCTCCACGCGTACGGCATCCGCGTCGGCGTGATGGGCGGCGGCTGCGCGGGCTTCCAGTACTCGATGGACTTCGAGAAGGACCCCCGTGAGGGCGACGTCTCGTTCGAGCAGGACGGCGTGAAGCTCTACGTCGATCCGATGAGCTCGATGTACCTCCAGGGCGTCACGATCGACTACGTGGTCGGCCTCCAGGGCGCCGGCTTCAAGTTCAACAACCCCAACGCGCGCACGACCTGCGGCTGCGGGTCGTCCTTCTCGTACTAGCCAGGCGCGCGCCCGCGAGCGCGGGTCGCCATCGTCGCCGGGGGCCGGGGGATCGATTCCCGCCGGCCCTCGTCGCTTCCAGGGGCCCGGCAGCGCGCGAGGGCCGGGGGATCGAAGCGATGCTCGTCGTCCGGAACGCCGTCGTCGGCCCCTTCGCCGCGAACGCCTACGTCGCCGCCTGCGACCGGACGGGCGAGGCGCTCCTCGTGGACCCGGGCGGCGAGATCCCGCGCGTCCTCGCGCTCCTCGAGCCGGACTGGCGCGTGACGCGGATCGTGTGCACGCACGGACACATCGATCACGTCGCCGGCGCCGCCGAGGCGAAGGACGCGACGGGCGCCCCCCTCTCGCTGCACGCGGCCGACGCGGGCTGGCTCGAGGCGCTGCCGCGCCAGGCGGAGATGTTCGGGTTCGATCCGGTCGTCGCGCCGGCGGTCGATCACCAGCCGGCCGACGGTGAGACCTTCCGCGTGGGCGCGTCGGAGGGGCGCGTCATCCACACGCCCGGTCACAGCCCGGGCTCGATCTGCCTCTTCTTCCCGGAGGAGCGGCTGCTCTTCAGCGGCGACACCCTGTTCGCCGGCTCGGTCGGGCGGACGGATCTCCCCGGCGGCGACTTCGACGCCCTGCACGCCTCCATCCAGGGGAAGCTCTTCCCGCTCGGCGACGAGGTGCGCTTCCACCCCGGCCACGGGCCGGCGGGGCTCCTCGGGGAGGAGCGCCGCTCGAACCCGTTCGTGGGAGAGAAGCCGCGGCGCGGCCGCTTCGTGTGAGCGGCGGCGGCGCCTACTCCATCGACACGACGCCCAGGATGTTCTGCCCGGCGTCGACGTGCAGCACCTCGCCCGTCACGTTGCGCGCCAGGTCCGAGCAGAGGTAGAGGGCCGCGCGCGCGCAGTCCTCCTGGTCGACGTTCCGGCGGAGCGGCGTCTTCGCCGCGTTCTCGCCGAGCATGGTGCGCATGCCCTTGATGCCGGCGGCGGCGAGCGTCTTGATGGGCCCGGCGCTGATCGCGTTCACCCGGATGCCCTCCTGGCCGAGGTCCTCGGCGAGGTAGCGCATCGAGGACTCGAGCGCGGCCTTCGCGACGCCCATCACGTTGTAGTTCCGGACGACCTTCTCGGCGCCGTAGTACGTGAGCGTCACGATGCTCGAGCCAGCGGGCATCATCGGCCGGAACGCGCGGGCGAGGGCGATGAGCGAGTAGGCGGAGACGTCCATGGTGATGCGCCACGCGTCGCGGGTCGTCACGTCGGCGAAGCGGCCGTCGAGCGCGCTGCGCGGCGCGAAGCCGATCGAGTGGACGAGCACGTCCACGCGATCCCACACCTTGCCGATCTCCGCGACCGTGCGGGCGATGTCCTCGTCCTTCGAGACGTCGCAGTCGACGATCGCCTTCGCGCCGATGCCCTCGGCGATGGGGCGGACGCGCCGCTCCATCGACTCGCCGGGGTACGTGAACGCGAGCTCGGCGCCCTCGCGCTGGAACGCCTCCGCGATCCCCCAGGCGATGGAGCGGTCGTTCGCGACGCCGGTGATGAGCGCGCGCTTGCCGCGCAGGAGGCCGCCGAGCGAGAGCCGGACGTCGTCCGTCTCCATGCGCGCGCGGGTCACTTCGACGTCCTTGGGATCGATGGGGCTCATCTTCTGTCAGGCTCCTCGGGCACGGACGGCGTCGAGCGCCTGCGAGAGCTCGCTCCGTGCGTGCATGTCGTTCGTGCGGGTCGCGGCCGCGATCCCGTCCTCGTAGGCCCGCGCCGCCTCGCCGTCCAGGCCCGCCGTCTCGAGCGACTGGCCGAGCATGAGGTAGGTCGGGACGTAGTCGGGCTTGCGCCGCGCCGTCTCGCGGAACTCGGCGACGGCCTCGTCTCCGCGGCCGGCGGTGCGGAGCGCCATCGCGAGCGAGTAGCGCGCGAAGGCGTCGTCCGGGCTCTTCGCCACGAATGCCCGGAAGGCCTCGATGCGCTGTTCCGGCGTCATAGGGGGGCTAGGGTTGTACCCGAATCGACCGCTCGACTCCATAGCGGCGGCGGTCCGCCGGCGCCCGGCGGACGCCTCCTCACGTTATGCTCGACCCCGGTGATGTCGGCACGCATCTCGGACTGCACCGGCGCGCTCATCGCGGGCGGACGGGCGACGCGGCTCGGCGGCCGGCCGAAGGGGCTCCTGCGCGTGGGCGGCGAGCCCATCGCGGCGCGCTCGCTCCGCCTGTTCCGCGCGCTCTTCGACGGCGGCGCGCTCGTCGTCGCGAACGACCCCGCGCCCTACGCGCCGCTCGGCGCGCCCATCGTGCCGGACCTCGTGAAGGGGAAGGGCGCGCCCGGCGGCGTGCACGCCGCGCTCTCCGCGGCGCGCACGACCTGGGTGTTCACCGCCGGCTGCGACATGCCCTTCGTGTCCGAGGCGGGCATCGCGCTCCTCGCCTCGCGCCGGGCCGGGGCCGAGGCAGTCGTGGTGCGCTGGCAGGGCCGCCTCGAGCCCCTGCACGCGCTCTGGTCGCGCGCGTGCCTGCCGCTCCTCTCGCGCCTCCTCGCGGAGGGCGATCCGTCGCTCCAGGCGATCGCACGGAGCGTCGCGGCGGCGATCGTGGAGGAGAGCGAGTGGCGCGCGGTCGATCCCGAGGGGCTCGCGTTCGCGAACGTGAACACGCCCGAGGATCTCGCGCGGCTCGGGCTCGTCCCGCCGCCGTGAGGGCGCGGCGGCGCCCGCGCCCGGGGCCGCCGTCGCACGAGCCCTGCGAGCATCGACTCCGTCGCGAGCGGCCGCGGGGGCGCGCGCAAAGCATGCGGACGTCCGGATCCGACCTACCGTTCCATCGGTGGATTCGGTGAGGTCAGCGGTCGCGTATTGACGCACGTCAAATTAGGCCCCGAATGGCCACCGACGGAAACTCTTCCGGTCTCGGCAATTCCTGCGCTAACCAGCAATGGCAACTTCGGGTCAACCAGCACCGACCCGCACCCGAGGAGCAAGCGATGCCTCCCATCGATCGCCTGTGCGGCGCGCTCGTCCTCGCCGCCGCGCTCACCCCCGGCCTGGCCGGCGCCGCCGCCGACCCGCGCCAGGGCGAGGCGCTGTACGTGGGGACGACGCCGCTCGCGAACGGCGGCGCGCCGTGCCTCGCCTGCCACGGGCTCGCGGGGCACGGGCTCGCCTTCAGTGCGAGCTTCGGGCCGGACCTCTCGGCCGCGGCGGAGACCTACGACGCGGAGACGCTCGCGGCCGCGCTCGAGGACGTGCCGTTCCCGAGCATGGAGCCCATCTACCGCGGCCACGCCCTCACCGCGCGCGAGCGCGGCGACCTCGCCGCGTTCCTCCTCGAGGCGCGCGCGGCGCCGCCTCCCTCGGGAGGCCCGCTCGGGCGCCTGCTCCTGGAGGCGGGCCTCGTCGCCGCGGCGATCTTCGCGCTCCTCGCCGTCCTGTTCCGCCGCCGCATGCCGCCCGTCTCGGCCGCGCTCGCGCGCGCCCGCCGGGCCGAGGGGGGTTCCCGATGAGCTTCCTGCGTGACGTCCTCGACCCCTCCTCGCGCCGCTGGGAGCGGCTGTGGCGCGACCGGCACCAGCACGACCGGTCCGTGCGCTCGACCCACGGCGTGAACTGCACCGGGAGCTGCTCCTGGAACGTGCACGTGAAGGAGGGGATCGTCGCCTTCGAGACCCAGGCGACCGACTACCCCGCCCTCGAGGGCGTGCCGCCCTACGAGCCGCGCGGCTGCCAGCGCGGCGCGTGCTACTCGACCTACCTCTACTCTCCGCTCCGCGTGAAGACCCCCTACGTGCGCGGCGCCCTCCTCGACGCGTGGCGCGCGGCCAGGGCGGCGGACGCCGATCCGGTCGCGGCCTTCGGCGCGCTCATGGCCGACCCGGCGCGCCGCGCCGCGCTGCAGGCGGCGCGGGGCAAGGGCGGCTTCCGCCGCGCGAGCTGGCAGGAGGCGGTCGAGATCGTCGCGGCCTCCATCGTCCACACCGTGAAGCGCTGGGGCCCGGACCGCGTCATCGGCTTCTCGCCCATCCCGGCCATGTCGATGCTCTCGTTCGCCGCGGGCTCCCGCTTCCTCCAGCTGCTCGGCGGCGTGAACCTCTCGTTCTACGACTGGTACTGCGACCTCCCGAACGCCTCGCCGGAGGTGTTCGGCGAGCAGACCGACGTCGCGGAGAGCGCCGACTGGTTCAACAGCAAGTACGTGCTCGTGCTCGGCTCGAACGTGGCGGTGACGCGCACGCCCGACGCGCACTTCCTCGCGGAGGCGCGCCACGACGGGGCGAAGGTCGTCGTGCTCTCGCCCGACTTCAACCCCACCTGCCGCCAGTCCGACTGGTGGATCCCCGCGCACGCCGGGCAGGACGGCGCGCTGCTCTGCGCGGTGAACCACGTGCTGCTCTCGGAGGTCCACGCCCAGCGCGAGGTGCCGGCGTTCCGCGACTTCCTCACCCGCTACACCGACGCGCCGTTCCTCGTCGCGCTCGACGTGAAGGACGGCGTCGCCGCGCCCGGGCGCATGCTCCGCGCGGAGGCCCTCGGCCGCTACCGCGGCGAGGAGCACGGAGGGTTCAAGTTCCTGGTCTGGGATCGCGCCGCCGACGCCCCGCGCATGCCGCAGGGCACGCTCGGCTTCCGCTGGCAGGCGCGCAAGGGGCAGTGGAACCTGAAGCTCGAGGACGGGCAGGACGGCTCGCCCATCGACCCGGTGCTGTCGTTCCTCGAGCGCCACGACGCGGTGGTCGCGCTCGAGGTGCCCGACTTCGGCTCGGACCGGGTGTGGCGGCGCGGGGTGCCGGTGCGGTTCGTCGAGACGGACGCCGGCCGGGTGGCGGTCGCGACCGTGCAGGATCTGCTCTTCGCGCAGCACGGGGTGGGGCGCGGCCTCGCGGGCGAGTACCCGGCGAGCTACGACGACGCGGAGGCGCCGTTCACCCCCGCCTGGCAGGAGCGGTACACCGGCGTGGACCGCGCGCAGGTCGTGAGGCTCGCGCGCGAGTGGGCGGACACGGCGGAGCGCACCGGCGGGCGCTGCTCCGTCATCATCGGCGCCGGCGTGAACCACTGGTACCACGCGGACCTCGCCTACCGCGCCGCGCTCACGACGCTCATGTTGTGCGGCTGCGTCGGCAAGAACGGCGCCGGCCTCAACCACTACGTCGGCCAGGAGAAGCTCGCGCCGGTGGCGCCGTGGGCCACGCTCGCGGGCGCGCTCGACTGGGCGAAGCCGCCGCGCTTCCAGAACGCGCCCTCGTTCCACTACGTCCACTCCGACCAGTGGCGCTACGAGCACGCCGAGCGGGAGGGCCGGCTCGACCCCGCCTCGCGCGGCGATCGTCCCCACGCGATGGACCACCAGATCCGCGCGGTGCGGCGCGGCTGGCTCCCGTTCTACCCTCAGTTCGACCGGAGCTCGCTCGAGGTCGCGCGCGAGGCGGCCGAGGCCGGCGGGGCGGAGCCGAAGGCCATGACCGCCCACGTGGCGCGCGCGCTGGAGGAGAAGCGCGTGCGGCTCGCGGTGGAGGATCCCGACGCGCCCGAGGCCTGGCCGCGGGTGCTCCTCGCCTGGCGCGGCAACGCGCTCTCCTCGAGCGCCAAGGGCCACGAGTACTTCCTGCGCCACTACCTCGGCGTGAAGGCGCTCTCGATCGCGGAGGAGTCGCCGGAGGGCGCCCGCGAGGCGGTGGTGCGCCCCGCGCCGGAGGGGAAGCTCGACCTCGTGGTCGCGCTCGACTTCCGCATGACCACCACCGGGCTCCTCGCCGACGTGGTCCTGCCGGCGGCGACCTCGTACGAGAAGGACGACCTCTCCTCGACCGACCTCCACTCCTTCGTCCACCCGATGCAGGCGGCGGTCCCGCCCTGCTGGGAGGCGAAGAGCGACTTCGACGCCTTCGCGGCCCTCGCCGACGCGGTCACGGCGCTCGCGAAGGCGCACCTCCCCTCCCCCGTGCTCGACGTGGTCGCGACCGCGATCGCGCACGACACGCCCGCGGAGATGGGCGATCCCGAGGCGCCGGACTGGGCCGACGGCGCGGCGCCGCTCGTCCCCGGCCGCAACGCCCCGGCGCTGGCGATCGTCGAGCGCGACTACGCGCACCTCGCCGAGCGCTTCCGCGCGCTCGGGCCGCTCGCCCGCGAGCAGGGCATCGGCGCCCACGGCCTCGGCTGGCCCATCGCCGACCTCTACGACGAGCTCCTGCGCGAGCGGCCCACCGTCGCCTTCGGCGGGAAGACCTACCCGTCGGTCGCGACGGCCCGCGACGCCGCGAACGTGGTGCTCCACCTCGCGCCCGAGACGAACGGCGAGGTCGCCTGGCGCGCCTTCCACGAGGAGGAGAAGAAGGTCGGCCTCCCGCTCGCGGACCTCGCCGAGGGCACGCGCGGGGTGCGCACCACCTTCGAGGACCTCGCGGCCCAGCCGCGCCGCGTGCTGACGAGCCCGTGCTGGTCCGGGATCGTGAACGACGGCCGGCCCTACGCGGCGTACACGCTCAACGTCGAGCGGCTCGTCCCCTGGCGGACGCTCACCGGGCGCGCGCACCTCTACCTCGACCACCCCGGCTTCCTCGCCGCCGGCGAGGGGCTCCCCACCTACAAGCCGAAGCTCGATCCGGCGCTGCTGCAGGACCTCGACGCCACGCAGGCGGACGGGCCGGCGCTGAAGGTGAACTTCATCACCCCGCACGGAAAGTGGAGCATCCACTCCACCTACGGCGACACCGTGCGGATGCTCACCCTCTCGCGCGGGCTCCACCCGCTCTGGCTCAACGACCGCGACGCCGCCGGGTGCGGGATCCGCGACGGCGACTGGGTCGAGGTCGTGAACGACCACGGCGCCGTGGTGACGAAGGCGGTGGTGAGCGCGCGCGTGCCGCGCGGCATCGCGATGCAGTACCACGCGCCCGAGCGGACGATCGCCACGCCGCGGACGCCCGCGCGCGGGGGCCGCCGCGCGGGCGTGCACAACTCGCTCATGCGCATCCGGCTCAAGCCCACGCTCATGCTCGGCGCCTACGGGCAGATCTCGTACGGCTTCAACTACTGGGGTCCCACCGGGACGAACCGCGACGCTTACGCGCTCGTGCGCAGGCTCGAGCGCGCGCCGGAGTACTGACGACCGCGATGGCACGGCAACGTTCAACGAGCGAAGCGAGCCCGCCGGGGCGCCCGTTCAATTGGAGACGGCCATGACGATGGAAGTGCGCGCGCAGCTCGCGTCGGTGTTCCACCTCGACAAGTGCATCGGCTGTCACACCTGCTCGGTGGTCTGCAAGAACCTGTGGACCGACCGGCGGGGCTCCGAGCACATGTGGTGGAACAACGTCGAGACGCGGCCCGGGACGGGCTACCCCGCGCTTTGGGAAGACCAGGAGCGCCACCGCGGCGGGTTCGTGGTGGAGGACGGCGAGCTCCGGCTCCGCCTCGGCGGCCGCGGCAGCATCCTCGAGCACCTGTTCCAGGCCCCGCGCCTCCCCACGCTCGACGACCAGTACGAGCCGTGGACGTACCGCTACGAGGACCTGTTCCAGGCGAAGGCCTCGGACGACCTGCCCACCGCGCGGCCGGTGTCGGCCGTGACGGGCCTGCCGATCGACCCGAGCGCCGGACCGAACTGGGACGACGACCTCGCCGGCTCGAGCGTGCACGCCGCCGCGGATCCCAACCTCGCCGCGCTCGAGCCGGCGGAGCGCGAGGCGCTCCTCGCGCTCGAGGGGATCGTCTTCTTCCACCTGCCCCGCACCTGCAACCACTGCCTAAACCCGGCCTGCGCCGCGGCCTGCCCGTCCGGCGCCATCTACAAGCGCGGCGAGGACGGGATCGTGCTCATCGACCGGGAGGCCTGCCGCGGGTGGCGCATGTGCGTCCCGGCCTGCCCGTACAAGAAGACGTTCCACTCGTGGTCTGAGGGGAAGTCGGAGAAGTGCATCGGCTGCTACCCGCGCGTCGAGAGCGGCGAGCCCCCCGCCTGCTTCCAGGCGTGCGTCGGGAGGATCCGCTACCAGGGCGTCCTGCTCTTCGACGCGGAGGCGGCCCTGCGCGCCGCGCGCGCGCCGGAGCACGATCTCGTCGCCGCGCAGCGCGCCGCGCTGCTCGACCCCGCCGACCCGGAGGTCGTCGCGGCGGCGCGGCGGAGCGGGATCTCCGACGCGACCCTCGACGCCGCGCGGCGCTCGCCCGCCGATCGGTTCGTGCGGCAGTGGGAGGTGGCGCTGCCGCTCCACCCCGAGTTCCGCACGCTGCCCATGGTCTTCTACGTGCCGCCGCTCTCGCCGGTGCGGACCGGCGCCGCTGACGGCGCGGCCCTCACCCCGGCCGACGCCCAGCGCATCCCGGTCCGCTACCTCGCGGCGATGTTCGCGGCGGGCAACGACGAGGTCGTCCGGTCCGCGCTCAGGCGGCTCGTCGCGGTGCGCACCCGCCGCCGCGCGGCCACGGTGGGCGACGTCAGCGAGGCGGACGCGGCCGAGGCGCTCCGCACGGCCGGGCTCACGCCCGAGGTGGCGGACGCGCTCCACCGGCTCACCGTGTACCCCACGCTCCGCGAGCGCGTGGTGCGGCCGCCCGGCGGGCGCGAGGCCGAGACCGAGCAGCTCGTCGGCCTGCAGGGCCTCGCCGGGCTGCGCGCGAGGGTACCGTGACCGCGCCCGCGCTCTCGCGCGAGGCGGCGCGCGCGTTCGCCGACCTCCTGTCCTACCCCGACGACGCGCTCCCCGGCCGGCTGCGCGCCCACGCGAGCCACCTCCCGGGCGGGATCGGCGCCGCGCTCGACACGCTCGCCGACCGGCTCGCGCTGCTCGGCCCGGGCGGCGCGGAGGAGCTCTACACGGCCACCTTCGATCTCCGCCCCGCGGTGAGCCCGTACGCCGGGATCCACCTCTGCGGCGAGGGGCCCCGGCGGAACGCCCTCCTCGCCCACCTCGCGGCGCTGCGCGCGGAGGCGGGCCTCCCCCGCGCGAGCGAGGTGCCCGACCACTTCGCCGAGCTCCTCCGCTACGTCGCGGAGGCGCCGGAGGGCGGCGAGGCCGACGACGTCGCCGCGCTCGTCCTCGCGCCCGCCGCCCGCCGCGCGGCCGCCGCGCTCGACCACGACCACCCGTACCGGGCCGCCCTCGAGGCGCTCGCCGCCGCGCTGCCCGCGCCGGCCGGCCCGCCCGTCGCGCCCCAGGAGGCCGGACCATGACGGACCTCGTCCTCTTCGCCGTCGTCCCGTACGTCGCCGTCGCCCTCGCCGCGGCCGGGCTCGTCCTCCGCCACGCGGGGGCGGGCGCCCCCATCTCCGCGCGCTCCTCGCAGCTCCTCGAGTCGCGCCTCCTCCACTTCGGCGCGGTCCCGTGGCACGTCGCGATCCTCGCCATCCTCTCCGCGCACGCCTTCGCGGCGCTCGCCCCGCGCACGATGGGCCGCGTGCTCGGCGACCCGGCGCGGCTGCACCTCCTCGAGGTGACGGGCCTCGCGCTCGGCGCCTGGGCGCTCGCCGCCGGCGCGCTCCTCCTCTGGCGGCGGCTCGCCCTGCCCCGCGTGCGCGCCGTCACGAGCGCCATGGACGTCGTGGTCCTCGCGCTCCTCGTCCTGCAGGTCGGGCTCGGCCTGTACGTGACGCTCTCGCTGCGCTGGGGCTCGATCTGGTACCTGCACACGGCCGCCCCGTGGCTGCGCTCGCTCTTCACCCTCTCGCCGGATCCAGCCTTCGCGGCCGTGCTGCCGACGCCGGTGAAGCTCCACGCGGTGCTCGCGTTCGTGCTCGTGGCGCTCATCCCGTTCTCGCGCCTCGCCCACGTCGTCTCGTTCCCGCTGCGCTTCGCCGGCGGCGTCCGCGGCCGCACGGTCTGGGCGCGCGCCCCCGCCGGCGTGGACCTGCCCCGGCCCGCCGCCGCGGTGCTGCGCTCCCGCGCGCTCGAGCCGCAGGTGCTCTCGGTGTGGGACCCGGAGGACGCGGCGGCGTGGGCGCGGAGCGGCGAGGCGACTGCCCGGCGCAACCTCTGGATCTCGATCTTCGCGCTCTTCCTCGCGTTCTGCGTGTGGATGGTCTGGAGCGTCGTCGTGGTCCGGCTGCCCGACGTGGGCTTCGCGCTCGACACCGGCCAGCTCTTCTGGCTCGCCGCGCTGCCGGGGCTCTCCGGGGCCACGCTCCGGATCTTCTACTCGTTCGCGGTCCAGCTGTTCGGCGGGCGCCTGTGGACGACGATCACCACCGCCTCGCTGCTCGTCCCCGCGATCGGCATCGGCCTCGCGGTGCAGGACCCCACGACGCCCTACCCCGTGCTGCTCGTCCTCGCCCTCCTCGCCGGCCTCGGCGGCGCGAACTTCGCCTCGAGCATGGCGAACATCGGCTTCTTCTTCCCGGGCGCGAGGAAGGGCACCGCGCTCGGCCTCAACGGCGGCCTCGGGAACCTGGGCGTGTCCGGGATGCAGCTCCTCGTGCCCTTCGCCATCACCGCCGGCGTGTTCGGCGCCCTGGGCGGCGCGCCCCAGGTCGCGGTGAAGAACGGCGTGGAGCAGCACCTGTGGCTGCAGAACGCCGGCTTCGTGTGGGTGCCCTTCATCCTCCTCGCGACGGCGCTCGCCTGGCTCGGCATGGACGACGTCGCGAGCGCGCGGGCCTCGTTCCGGGAGCAGGCGCGCATCTTCCGCAAGCGGCACACCTGGATCGTCTCGGCCCTCTACCTGGGATCCTTCGGCTCGTTCATCGGCTTCTCGGCCGCGCTGCCGCTGCTCGTGAAGGGGTCGTTCCCCGGCGTGGACCCGGTGCGCTACGCGTTCCTCGGCCCGCTCGTGGGCGCGCTGTTCCGGCCGGTGGGCGGGTGGCTCGCCGATCGCGTCGGCGGCGCGCGCGTGACGCTGTGGAACTTCCTCGCCATGGCCGGGCTCGCGCTCGCCGTGCTCTCGTTCCTGCCCCGCGGCGGCGCGGCGGGCCACTTCGCCCCGTTCCTCGGCGCGTTCGTGCTCCTCTTCGCCGCGACGGGGGTGGGGAACGGCTCCACCTACCGCATGATCCCGGCGATCTTCGCGGCCCTGAACCGCGCGCCCGCGGGCGCCTCCCCCGCCGCGCTGGCGGCGGCGCGCCGCGCGGCCGCCACGGAGTCCGCCGCGGTCGCGGGGTTCGCGTCGGCGGTGGCCGCGTACGGCGCCTTCTTCGTCCCGAAGGCATTCGGGACCTCGGTCGCGCTCACCGGCGGGCCGGGCGCGGCGATCGTCGGCCTCGTCGCGTACTACGCCCTCGCCGTCGCCGCGACCGCGTGGTGGTACGCGCGCAGGGGCGCGGCGATCAGCTGCTGAGCGCGCCCGCCGCGGCGGGCCGAGCGGAGGACGCGGGGAGCGGGCGGCGTCGCGGGGGGAGGCGGCGCCGCCTCCCCCTTCACCAGCTGTACCCCATGCCGAGCTTCAGGTAGGGCCCGTCCTCGCCGCCGGTGTAGCTCGTGAAGTTCTCGTCCTGCGCGTCCCCCGCGAGCCGGGCGCCCCACCCGCCGCCCACGCTGGAGGTGAAGCCGCTCGCGTGGATCATGTTGAAGCCGATCTCCGCGGCCACCCCGACGCGCGCGAAGTTCGAGGAGCCCTGGACGGTCTCGCGTCCGAAGCTGAGGTCGATGCGCGGCCCGATGCGGAGCCCCTCGTTGTTGTGCCCGAAGACGAACAGGTCGGCGCCGCTCCCGAGCCCGAAGGAGCTCACGTTTCCGTTCGAGGCGTTCGTGCGCGAGTACCGCGCCGAGACGAGCCACGACGCGTGCTCCCACGGGAAGGGCCGGATGTAGGTGGCGTTGACGCCGAGCCCGCTGAACCAGCCGAGCGGGTTCGTGACGACGGTGTTGTCCACCGCTCCCCGGGAGGTCATCCCCATGCCGACGCGCCGCTCCCGGAACTCGCTCGGAGGCTGCGTGAAGCCGGTGGGGATGCTCTCGCCGGGCGGCGGGGTCGCCGTGCCGACACCGGGTGCGACCGTCCCGCCCTGGCGCACGAGCCCCTCGCAGCTCGCGCGGAGCGCCGTGACGTCCACCCCGGACTCCACACGCCCGTTCAGCAGCTCGACGCACGAATCGGCGAGCGTGCGGCCGGGGGGAGCCACGCGAGGCTGCCCGGCCGGCGCCGCGGACGCCGTCGGCTGCTGCGGCGCAGGGGCCTGCTGTGGCGCAGGGGCCTGCTGCTGCGGCGTGACGGCCTGCGGCGCAGGGGCCTGCTGCTGTGGCGCGGCGGCCTGCTGCTGCGGCGCGGCGGCCTGCTGCTGCGGCGCGGCGGCCTGCTGCTGCGGCGCGACGGCCTGAGGTGCCGCCGACTGCTGCGGCGCCGCGGCGGATTGCTGTTGAGACTCGGCCTGCCCCTCCGCGGTCGCGGCGACGAGCGCCGCGAGCGTGGCCGCCAAGAGCTTCCTTTGCATGGCCCCCTCCCGCCGCGTGCGCCCGCCCGCACCGTCGCCGGCCGGCGATCCTGGCCGCGGCTCCGGGTACTTCCCCGGAGCTAAGCGTGTGCACGGGGGCACCCCGGGCGCATCCGGCGAGCGTGCGACGCCCGGGCGAGCCGGGCGCGAGCTCACCCGAGCGTGCGCGCGGCGAGGAGGCCCACGAACCCCGCGGCGAGGCACCCCAGGAGCGTGAGGGCGACGTTCGCGAGCGCGTGCGCCGGGCCGCGCTCGAGGAGGGCGAGCGTCTCGTAGTTGAACGACGAGTAGGTCGTGAAGCCGCCGAGGATCCCCGCCCCGAGGAAGAGCCGCACCTCCGGCGAGATCCCCTCCCGCGCCCCCGCGAGCCCCATGAGCAGCGCGAGCAGGAACGAGCCCACGACGTTCACGATGAGCGTACCGCGCGGGAAGTCGGCGCCGAGCGCGCGCGCCGCCCAGGTCGAGACGAGGTAGCGCGCGCCGCTGCCGAGCGCGCCGCCCGCGCACACGATGAGGAGCCGGATCACGGCCGCCGGTCTATCGCGGCCGGCGCCGATCCGCAACGGTGCGGCGCCGCGCTGGACGACCGTTCGCGGCCCCGCCGCGATGCGCGGGTCGCCCCGGCGGGCTCGCCTCGCTCGCGGACCGTTTCCAAAATCCCGATCGCTCGTCTAGGCTCGCCTCGGCCCTTCTCCCTCGCACCGGAGGTCACCCATGATGAAGAGACGCGTCGCCCTCGTGACGGGCGCGAGCCGCGGCATCGGCGCGGCGACCGCGAAGCTCCTCGCGCGCCACGGCGCCGCCGTGGCCGTCAACTGGTTCCAGAGCGAGGAGGCGGCGCGCGCCGTCGTGGACGAGATCCGCGCCGCGGACGGGCGGGCGGTCGCGGTGCGGGCCGACGTGCGCGATCCCGGGCAGGTCGCGGGGATGGTCGCGGAGGCGGAGGCGGCGCTCGGCCCCATCGACACGCTCGTGGTGAACGCGTCGATCTCGTTCCCCATCCGCCCGTTCGTCGAGTACCGCTGGGCGGACTTCCAGGCGAAGCTCGACGGTGAGCTGGGCGCGGCGTTCCACTGCTGCCAGGCGGTCGCCCCCGGCATGATCGCCCGCGGGTCCGGCTGCATCGTGGCGATCTCGAGCGGCCTGTCCCGCCACCCCGGCCCGGGCTTCTGCGCCCACAGCACCGCCAAGGCCGGGCTCGACGCCTTCGTCCGCGGGCTCGCGCTCGAGCTGGGGCCCCACGGCGTCCGCGTGAACGCCGTCGCGCCTGGGCTCACCGACACCGACGCGACCGCTCATCAGCCGGCCGCCCAGAAGGAGGCGATGGCCCGGATGACGCCGCTCCGCCGGATCGGGGTGCCCGAGGACGTCGCGGGCGCGGTGCTGATGGTGGCGTCCGAGCACGGGCGCTTCCTCACCGGCGTGTACGTGCCGGTGAGCGGCGGCGCGCTCATGGCCTGAACGGCCGATCACGATCCGCGAACAGGCGAGCGAAGCGAGCCCGCCGGGGCGACGCCGGCGAAGCGGCGAAGCCGCTCGCGGCGGCGCACGGGACCCGGCGAGCAGGGGTGGGGTCCCCGACGACGGCGGTCAGCCGTCGGCGGGGCGGGGGCGCCGCCCCCGTTCGAACATGGCTGGCCGCTACCGCGCCGGCGCCGGCGGCTGCAGGGCGTCGAGCGCGCGGGCGTAGGCGGCGGCGTCGAAGCGGCCGCCCTTGAGCGCGGCGTCGAGCGCGTCCGCCGCCACGCGCCCCACCACGTGCAGCGCCTCGTGGCGCGTGAGGCCGCCGGCCACGAGCCGCTCGACCGCGCCGCGCGCCTGCGGCGGCTCGCCCGAGGCGAGCTGGTCCTCCACCACGAGGTGGAGCGCTGCGTGGACGCGCGGCTTCGGCATCGGCGGGTGCGGTCGGGAGAGCGCGTGGTGGTGCGCCTCGACCGCGCGCAGGCGCTCCTCCTGCGGGACGTCCTTCCAGGCGCGCGGCTCGGGCGCGCGATCGGCGTCGTAGTCCATGCTCGGCGCGGACCTTAGCGCCGCGCCCGGAGGCGCCGCAACCCGCCGCGAGGCGAAGGCGCGCGCAGCATCGGACGACGAACAGGCGAGCGAAGCCCGCCGTCAGTACACGTGACACCCGACGCACAGCGGTCGGGTGGCCACCGCCTCGCCCGGCCGGGGCCGCCGTGCCTGCGCCTTGCCCGCGTCCTCTCCGGGGAGGACGGCGCGAGGATCGGGCGCGAGCCGCGCCTCGGCGCCGGGCGGGAGCGCGACGTGGGCGGCCCAGGGCGAGTCGGCGTCGTGACAGGTCGCGCACCGCACCTCCCCCTCGGGCAGCCGGATCTGCCGGCGGGCGACCTCTGCGGGATCGCGCAGCGCGGACGAGCGACCCGCCTGGGCCTGCGCGTACGAGAAGTCCACGGGGTGCGTATGGCCTTCGCGCCCGCGCGGGTGGCAGGCCACGCACGCGGCGCTCGACGCGGTCGCCTGGGGCGAATGAAGCGCGCACGCTCCGGCGGCATCGGCGGTCGCCGGAGCCGGCACCTCCGCCCCGGCCGGCGCGGCGAGCGCCCAGAACGTGAGCACTGCGACCGGTGCACGCCTCGTCATGACCGCCTCCTCGACAGAACGAGATAGTGGCGCTCAACCCCGGCGAGGAGACCCCGTCACGGCGCGGAACGGGCTCCGGGGGGAACCGGCTGCGCTCGTCCGTTAAGTCGGACACTCATCCGTTGTCCGCTTGACAGGAGTTTCGTCCGTCATCTAGGATTCGCACACGATGCGCGCCCTCCCCGCCTCCTCCCGCTCCGCCGCGCGTCGGACGCTCCACCGGCGATGCATGTGTCGCCGGCCGGCGCCTCCCGCGCGAATGCGCGGCTGAGCGCCGGCGAGCTCCTTCACCCCGTTCGAGTAGACGCGCCGGCCGTCACGGGCTGCCGGACGGCGCGTCCCTGGCGAAGCCCTGCGCACCGCACGAGGAACTCCCATGTCCGCCGCTCCTCCCTCCACGCTCCCCTGGCACCGCCGCGAGGACACCTGGGCGATCCTGATCGCGCTCGGGATCGTGCTCGCCGTCACCTCCGCCTTCTTCCTCGGCGCGACGCGGCTCGTCTCGACGGCGGCGCTCTCCTTCCCCGCCTGGTCGGACGCCGGGAAGGTGCTCGCGACGCTGCAGGCGAACCCGGCCTCGCCCCTCGTGCTCTTCGGCGTCTTCCTCGCGCTCTTCGGCGCCGCCTCGGCGGTGATCGGCTGGGACGTCGCGAAGTACGCCGCCGGGTTCGGCGTGCTGTTCGTGTTCTCGATCGTGGTCGCGATCCTCGGCTCGAACGAGGTCCTGAAGGCCTGGCAGCTCGAGCCGCCCCTCCTCGCGCTCGTGGTCGGCATGGTGCTCGGGAACGCCGTCGCGCTGCCGCGCTGGTTCCAGTCGGCGCTCCGCACCGAGTTCTACGTCAAGGTCGGCATCGTGCTCATGGGCGCGACGCTGCCGTTCACGATCATCCTCCAGGCCGGCCCGCTCGCCATCCTGCAGGCGACGATCGTGGCCGTGACGACCTTCGCCGCGATCTACCTCGCCGCGACCCGGCTGTTCGGCCTCGATCCGCGCTTCGGCGCCACGCTCGGCGCGGGCGGCTCGATCTGCGGCGTGTCGGCGGCCATCGCCATCGGCGGCGCGTGCCGCGCGGAGAAGAGCCACGTCTCTGTGGCGATCTCGATGGTGATCCTCTGGGCCGTCGCGATGATCTTCCTCCTCCCCGTCGGGGCCCGGCACCTCGGCCTCGGCCCCGGCCAGGCCGGCGCCTGGATCGGCACCTCGGAGTTCGCCGACGCCGCGGGCTTCGCCGCCGCCGCCACCCTCGGCGACGAGCGCGCCATCAAGACGTTCACGCTCATGAAGGTGGTCGGGCGCGACATGTTCGTGGGGGTGTGGGCGCTCGTGGTGGCCTTCCTGTCGGTCACGCGCTGGGAGCGGAAGGGCGCCGCCGAGGCGGAGCGGGTCCGCCCGGCCGAGATCTGGCAGCGCTTCCCCAAGTTCATCCTCGGGTTCCTCGTCGCCTCGCTCGCCGTGACGGTCGTGCTCGCCTCCGTCGACTCGAAGATCGGGACGCAGTTCTCCAAGGAGGCGATCGGGCCCCTCAAGAACCTGCGCGGCTGGGCGTTCACCTGGACGTTCCTCTCGATCGGCTTCACGACCCGCTTTCGCGAGCTGACCCGGTTCGGCTGGCGCCCGTTCGCCGCGTTCGCGCTCGGCGTCCTCGTGAACGTCCCGCTCGGCTACTGGCTCTCCACCTCCGTGTTCGCGTCCTACTGGGACGCGGTGAAGTAGGAGGCCGCGATGGTCGACCACGTCACCCGCGTCACCGTGGACGCCCGCGCGCCGCGGTCCGGCGCGCTCGCCGACGCGCTCGCGGCGCGTGGGTTCGAAGTCCGCCGCGAGCGCGCTCGCATCGTCGCCGAGTCCACCACGGTCGAGGCCGGCGACGCGAAGCGCCACCTCCTCGCGCTCGGGTTCCGCGATCGGGAGTTCCAGGTGTTCCTCGAGTACGTGCGCCAGTGGGGGGTGCTGTGACCGCGCCCCTCGTCCCGCTGTTCGTGAAGCTCGCCGGCCGCGAGGTCGTGGTCGTGGGCGGCGGGGCGATGGCGGCCCTGCGCGTCCGGCAGCTCGCCGAGGCCGGCGCGCGCGTGACGGTGGTCGCGCCGGAGGTGCGCGACGACGTCGCCGCGGGCGCCGCGGCGGTGCACCGCCGGCCGTTCCGGCCCGCGGATCTCGACGCGGCCTGGCTCGCCGTCGCCGCCGCGACGCCGGCGGTGAACCGCGAGGTCGCGGAGGCCGCCGAGGCGCGGCGCCTGCTCGTGAACGCGGTCGACGATCCGGAGACCGCGACCGCGTACACCGCCGGCGTCGTCCGGCGGGGCGACGCCACGGTGGCGATCTCCACGGGCGGGCGCGCCCCTGCCCTCGCCGGGCTGCTGCGCGAGGCGCTCGACGCGCTCCTGCCGCGCGACCTCGCGTCCTGGGTGGACACCGCCGAGGCGGAGCGCGAGGGCTGGAAGCGCGCCCGCGTGCCGCTCGCCACCCGCCGCCCGCTCCTGCTCGAGAAGCTGAACTCCCTGTACGCGCGCGCGCCCTCCCCCGGCGCCGCCGCGCCGACGCCGCCGGGCCTGGTGTCGCTCGTCGGCGCGGGGCCCGGCGATCCGGGCCTCCTCACCCGGCGCGCCGCCGACCGGCTCGCCGAGGCGGAGGTCGTCCTCTACGACGCGCTCGTGGACGCCGACGTGCTGAGGCTCGCGCCGCGCGCGCACTGCTTCCAGGTCGGGAAGCGCGCCGGCCGCCCCAGCGTGTCGCAGCGCGCGATCGAGCGGCTCCTCGTGGGCGCCGCGCGGCAGGGCAAGCGCGTCGTCCGGCTCAAGTGCGGCGACCCGTTCGTCTTCGGGCGGGGCGGCGAGGAGGCGCGCGCGCTCGCCGCCGCGGGCGTGCCGTTCGAGGTCGTACCCGGGGTGTCGTCCGCCATCGCCGCGCCCGCGCTGGCCGGCATCCCGGTGACGCACCGCGGGCTCGCGGCCGGCTTCGCGGTGATCGCGGGGCACGACGAGCGGACCTACGGGCCGATCCTGGATCGGATGGGCGCCGAGACCTCGCTCACGCTCGTCGTCCTCATGGGGATCGGCGCGCGCGAGCGGATCGCGACCCGGCTCCTCTCGCGCGGGTGGGATCGGGAGACGCCCGCCGCGATCGTCCTCGGCGCGTCGTCCCCCGACGCGTTCGCCTGGAAGGGCACGCTCGCGGGGCTGCGCCACGCCGCGCTGCCCGATCACCCGGAGCTCCCCGGCACCCTCGTCATCGGCGCCGTCGCCGCCCTGCAGCTCACCTCCTCGCGCGCCGACGCGCGTGACCACGAACCGCTCGCGCCCGCGCAGAGCGCCTGAAAGGAGCCGCATGTCCCGCCCCTCAGAGCCCACCCCGCCCGTCCGGGAGACCTTCGCGGACGACCGCGAGATCGACGCCTTCGTCGAGACGCTCGGCCGCTTCGAGCGCGGTGAGATCGACGCCGACGCCTGGCGCGCCTACCGCGTGGTGCGCGGCGCCTACTCGCAGCGGCAGGACGGCCTGCACATGCTGCGCATCAAGCTGCCGCAGGGCGCGACCTCCGCCGCGCAGCTCCGCGCGCTCGCCGACGTCGCGGCGCGCTTCTCGCGCGGCTACGGGCACGTGACGACCCGCCAGAACTTCCAGGTGCACTTCGTGCGGCCGGCGGACCTCGAGCCCGCGCTCCGCCGGCTCGCGGCGGACGGCGTCACCACCTCCGGCGCGGGCGGCAACGCGGTCCGCAACGTGGTCGCCTGCCCCCTCGCCGGCGTCTCGCCGGACGAGCTCTTCGACGTGACGCCCTACGCCGAGGCGGCGACGCGCCACTTCCTGCGCCACCCGCTCGCGAACGCGCTGCCGCGCAAGTTCAAGATCGCCTTCGAGGGCTGCGCCGAGGACCACGTCGCGACGGCCATCCACGACCTCGGCTTCCGCGCGCGCGTGCGGACCGAGGGCGGGCGGACCGTGCGCGGCTTCTCGGTGACGGTCGCGGGCGGGACGGCGTCCCTGTGCACCTCCGGCGCGCCGCTCGTCGACTTCCTGCCCGCGTCGGAGCTCCTCGCGCTCGCCGAGGCGATCGTCCGCGTGTTCCACGCCCGCGGCGACCGGGTGAACAAGCAGCGCAACCGGCTCAAGTTCCTCGTCCGGTCGCTCGGGTTCGAGCCCTTCCGCGCGCTCGTCGAGGAGGAGCTCGCGCGCGTGCGGGCCGAGGGCGCCCCGCGGCTCCCGTTCGATCCCGACGCCGCGCCGGCGGACGCCCCGCCGCCCGCGCACGCGCGTCCGGAGCCTCCCACCGCCGCGGAGATCTCCGCGCGCGTCGCCGCGGCGCCGCCCCGCGGCCCCGGCGAGCCGCCGGCGGTCCTGCCCGTGCTCGCGCCGTCGCCCGCGGCGCTCGCCGCGTTCCGCGCGACGAACGTCCGTCCCCAGCGCCAGCCCGGCTTCTCCGCGGTCACCGTGTCGCTCCCGCAGGGAGACGTCACCGCCGCGCAGCTCGAGGTGCTCGCGGACCTCGCGCTCGCGCACGGCGACGGCGCCGTCCGCTTCGCGAGCGACGGCAAGGTCCTGCTGCGCTGGGTGCCGTCCGACGAGGTCCCCGCCCTGTTCGCGCGGCTCGCCGCGGCGGGGCTCGGGCGCGACGGCGCGCGGAGCGCCGCGGACGTCGTCGCCTGCCCCGGCGCGGACGTGTGCCGCCTCGCCGTGACGCGCACCCGCGGGATCGCGCGGCTCGTCGAGGAGCGCGTCCGGCAGCGGCTCGGCGCGCCCGGCCTCGCCGCCGCGCTGCCGGTCCACGTCTCCGGCTGCCCGAACGGCTGCAGCCAGCACCACCTCGCCGCCATCGGCCTGCAGGGGAGCGCGCGAAAGCTCGGCGGCCGGGCGGTGCCGCAGTACTTCGTGCTCGTCGGCGGGGGCGCGGAGGACGGCGTCGCGACGTTCGGGAAGCTGGCGGGCAAGGTGCCCGCGCGGCGCGTCCCCGAGGCGGTGGAGCGGCTCACGGCGCTCTACCTCGCCGAGCGGCGCGAGGGCGAGGCCGCCGGGCCGTTCTTCTCCCGCGCGCTCGATCGCGTGAAGGCCGTCGTCGCTCCGCTCGAGGCGCTCAGGCTCGAGGACGCCGCGCCGGAGGACTTCGTCGAGCCCGGGGCGAGCGACGACTTCAGCCCCGAGACCCAGGCGGGCGAGTGCGCCGCCTGAAAATGGAGATCCTCCGCTTGACGGGAGGCTCGTCCGCTAAATAGGATGACCACCGATCGCCGCAGCCGCGGCGATCGGAGTCCGTGGCGATTTGCGGCGTATTGCGGCCACGTTAAACCAACCGCTAAAAAGCCCCTCCCCGGCTGCCTGCAGTGCCGTCCGGCGAGGGAGAAGGAAGTCTCCAGCATGTCCTCGTCCCTCGCGGCCGCGCCCCGCGCGGCGTCCGCTTCAGCGGATCCGCACCGTCCGGAGCTGTCCCCCCTCGTCTGCCGCCGCTGCGGCGCGCGCTTCGAGCCTCGCCCCGTGGCGGTGTGCGAGGAGTGCGTCGGGCCCCTCGAGCCGGCGTACGAGAGCGACCGCGTCCTGCCCACGCGCTGGCAGATCGAGGCGCGGCCCCGCTCGATCTGGCGTTACCGCGAGTGGCTCCCCATCCTCGGCGAGCCCGTCCTCTCGCTCGACACCGGCTTCACGCCGCTCGTGGACGCGCCGGCGCTCGCCCGCGCGCTCGGCGTGCGGCGCGCGCTCGTGAAGAACGACGCGGTCTCCCACCCGACCCAGTCGTTCAAGGACCGGGTGGTGGCGGTGGCGCTGAACGCCGCGGCGGGGCTCGGCCTCGACACGGTCGGCTGCGCGTCCACCGGCAACCTCGCGAACGCCGTCGCCGCGCAGGCGGCGCGCGCCGGGCTCGCCGCCTGGATCTTCATCCCCGAGGACCTCGAGCTCGCGAAGATCGTGGGCACCGCCGTCTACGGCCCGCGCCTCGTGCGCGTGCGCGGCACGTACGACGACGTGAACCGGCTCTGCGCCCAGGTGGCGGATCGCTTCGGCTGGGGGCTCGTGAACCTGAACCTGCGCAGCTACTACGGCGAGGGCTCGAAGACCATGGCCTTCGAGATCGCGGAGCAGCTCGGCTGGCGGCTGCCCGACGCGGTCATCGCCCCGATGGCGGGCGGCTCGCTCGTGACGAAGCTCGACAAGGGCTTCCACGAGCTCGCCGGCGCCCACCTCGTGGACGGGCCGCTGCCGCGGATGTACGGGGCGCAGGCCGCCGGGTGCGCGCCCATCGTGAACCTGTTCGAGAAGGGCGGCGAGGCGATCGAGCCCGTGGTCCCCCGCACCATCGCCCGCTCGATCGCCATCGGGAACCCGGCGGACGGGCCCTTCGCGGCGAGGGCGATCCGCGCCTCGGGCGGCGCGGCGGCGGCGGTCACCGACGAGGAGCTCGTGCGCGGCATCCGCCTCCTCGCCGAGACCACCGGCGTCTTCACCGAGACCGCCGGCGGGGTCACCGTCGCCGCAGCGCTGAAGCTCGCGCGCGAGGGTAAGCTGCGCGCGCAGGACGAGCTCGTGCTCTGCATCACCGGAAACGGTCTCAAGACCATCGACGCCGTCGTCCCCGCCCTGCCGGAGACGCCGGTCATCTCAGCGAAGCTCCGCGAGGTCGCGGCGCTCGTGGACGCCTGATCCGAGGAGAGACGAAGATGCCCATCACCTTGAGGCTCCCCGCCGTGCTCGCGAAGGCCGCCGGCGGAAAGACCGTCCACGAGGCGCGCGGCGCCACCGTCGGAGAGGTCGTCGGCGACCTCGCGGGCCGCTTTCCCGAGCTCGGCCCCCGGCTTCGCGATGCGAAGGGCGAGCCGTACCCTTACGTCATCTTCTACCTGGACGACGAGGACATCCGGTTCCAGCAGGGCTTCGCGACGCCCGTGCCGGACGGCGCCGAGATCGTGGTCGTCCCCGCCATCGCAGGAGGCTAGCGAGATGTCCATCGGCCGCACCGCACAGGAGCTCCCGCCGCTGTCGCAGGAGGAGATCCTCCGCTACAGCCGCCACCTCATCATCCCGGAGGTCGGCGTCGAGGGTCAGCGCCGCCTCAAGGCGGCGCGCGTGCTCATGGTGGGCGCGGGCGGCCTCGGCTCGCCCATCGGGCTCTACCTCGCCGCCGCGGGCGTCGGCACCCTCGGGATCGTCGAGTTCGACGTGGTGGACGCGACGAACCTGCAGCGCCAGGTGCTGCACGGCACGAAGGACGTCGGCCGCAAGAAGGTCGAGTCCGCCCGCGATCGGATCCGCGATCTCAACCCGCACGTGGAGGTGGTCGCGCACGAGGCGTGGCTCACCTCCGAGAACGCGCTCGAGATCATCCGGGACTACGACCTCGTGGTGGACGGCACCGACAACTTCGCGACGCGCTACCTCGTGAACGACGCGTGCGTGCTGCTCGGCAAGCCCAACGTCTACGGCTCGATCTACCGGTTCGAGGGCCAGTCCACGGTGTTCTGCACGGACGCGGGCCCCTGCTACCGCTGCCTCTACCCGGAGCCGCCTCCCCCCGGGCTCGTGCCCTCCTGCGCGGAGGGCGGCGTGCTCGGGATCCTGCCGGGCCTCGTCGGGCTCGTGCAGGCGACCGAGACGGTGAAGCTCATCGCCGGCATCGGCGAGCCGCTCGTCGGGCGGCTCCTCCTCGTGGACGCGCTGGGGATGCAGTTCCGCACGGTGAAGCTCCGCAAGGACCCGCGCTGCCCCGCCTGCGGAACGCGCGAGATCGAGGAGCTCATCGACTACCAGCAATTCTGCGGGATCCGCGGCGGCGAGGACGAGACGGCCGGCGTGCCCGTCCTCACGGTCGCCGAGCTCGACGAGCGGCGGCGCGGCGGCGCCGACCTCGACCTCGTCGACGTGCGCGAGCCGCACGAGTGGGACATCGGCCGGATCGAGGGCGCGCGCCTCGCGCCGCTCTCCTCCTTCGCCGACGCGCTCCGCACCTTCGACAGCGCGCGCGACGTGGTCCTCTACTGCAAGAGCGGCGTGCGCAGCGCGAAGGCGGTGCGCCAGCTCCAGGAGGCAGGGTTCAAGCGCGTGTGGAACCTCGAGGGCGGCATCCTCCGCTGGAGCGAGGAGATCGACCCCACCGTGCCGCGGTACTGACCGTGCCCGCCTCCGCGCGCCCCCGCGCCGCCCCGCCGCTCGAGACGATCCTCGACGCCGTGGGCGGCACGCCCGTCGTGAAGCTCCGCCGCGTGGTCCCTCCCGGCGCGGCGGAGGTGCTCGCGAAGCTCGAGTCCATGAACCCGGGCGGCTCGGTCAAGGACCGCATCGCGGTCGCCATGATCGAGGCGGCCGAGCGCGACGGCCGGCTCGCGCCCGGGGGGCGCGTGGTGGAGCCGACGAGCGGGAACACCGGGCTGGGGCTCGCGCTCGTCTGCGCGGTGAAGGGCTACCGGCTCACGCTCGTCATGCCGGACTCGACCTCCCTCGAGCACCGGCAGGCGCTCGAGGCGTACGGGGCGGAGCTGGTCCTCACCCCCGCGGAGGCGGGCATGCCGCCCGCGGTGGCGCGGGCGAGCGAGCTCTCGCGAGAGACCGGCGCGCTCCTCCTCCAGCAGTTCGAGAACCCGGCGAACCCGCAGGCGCACCGCGACGGGACCGCGCGCGAGCTCCTCCTCGCCCTCGACGCGCTCGGCGGGCCGTTGGGCGCCTTCGTCGCAGGCGTCGGGACGGGCGGGACGCTCACCGGCGTCGCCGGGGTCTTGCGGAGGGAGCGCCCCGGGACGCTCATGGTCGCGGTCGAGCCCGAGGCCTGCGCCGTCCTGTCCGGCGGGACTCCCGGCCCGACGCGGATCCAGGGGCTGGGCGCGGGCTTCGTCCCGCGCGTGCTCGACCCGGCCGCGTACGATCGGGTCGAGCGGGTGAGCGACGAGGAGGCGTGGGCGATGAAGCTCCGGCTGGCCCGGGAGGAGGGGCTCCTCGTCGGCACCTCGAGCGGCGCGGCGGTCGTCGCTGCGATCCGGGTGGCGCGCGAGCTCGGCGCGGGCCACCGCGTCGCAACCGTGCTGCCCGACACCGGCGAGCGCTACTTCTCCGCGGCGGAGTGGTTCGCGCGCGAGGCCGCGCGATGACCGCGCCCGGCCTCCGCCACGGCGCCGCGCCCGTCGAGACGGTGGCGCGGCTCGTCGGGAGCACGCCGCTCGTGCGGCTGCGCCGCATCGGGGCGGAGCTCCCCGGCATCCGCCTCTACGCGAAGTGCGAGTTCATGAACCCCGGCGGCTCGGTCAAGGACCGCCCCGCGCTCCGCATGATCGAGGCCGCGCTCCAGGACGGGCGCCTCGGGCCCGGGCGCACCCTCGTCGACTCCACGAGCGGCAACACCGGCGTCGCCTACGCCTGGATCTGCGCGGCGCTCGGGGTCCGCTGCGCCCTCGTCATGCCGCGCAACGTGAGCGCCGCGCGCAAGCGCATCGCGCAGGCGTTCGGCGCCGAGCTCGTGTTCTCGGATCCGCTCGAGGGCTCCGACGGCGCCATCCGCCAGGTGCGCGAGCTCGTGGCGCGGGAGCCGGATCGCTGGTTCTACCCGGACCAGTACGGGAACCCGGAGAACCCGCGCGCCCACGAGCTCGGGACCGCGGTGGAGATCGCCGAGGCGCTCGACGGCGGGGTGGCCGCGTTCGTGGCCGGGATCGGCACGAGCGGCACGGTGATGGGGACCTCGCGCGGGCTGCGCGCGCTCGCGCCGGGGGTGCGCTGCCACGCGGTCGAGCCCGCCGAGCCGCTCCACGGCCTCGAGGGGCTGAAGCACATGGAGAGCTCGATCGTGCCGGCGATCTACGACGAGGCCGAGCTCGACGGGAAGATCTCCATGCCCACCGCGGAGGGCTGGGCGATGGCCGAGCGCCTGGGTCGCGAGGAGGGGCTGCGCGTCGGGCACTCGAGCGGCGCCGCGGTGGCCGGGGCGCTCCAGGTGGCCGAGCGCATGGCGGCGGCCGGCGAGCGGGGTAACGTCGTGACGGTCCTGCCGGACCGCGCCGACCGCTACTTCGAGCCGCGCCGCTGGGACCGGAGGATCACCTGGTGACCTACGGCCCGGAGCTGCTGGCGCGCCTGCGAAAGCTCAGCGAGGCGGACCCGGAGCGCGAGGTGTGCGGGTTCGTCGTCCGCCGCGGCGACGCGCTCGAGGCCCTCTCGCTCCCGAACGTCGCCGACCGCTACCACGCGCTCGATCCCGCGAGGTTCCCGCGCACGAGCCGCGAGAGCTACCTCATGGATCCGCGCGCCCAGCTCCGCGTCCACGAGGAGCTCGAGGCGAGCGGCGGCGAGATCGTGGCCGTGTGGCACTCGCACGTGGAGGTCGGCGCCTACTTCTCCGCCAAGGACCGGGCCGACGCGGTGGTGGACGGCCAGCAGCTCCTGCCCGGCGCCGAGTACCTCGTCCTCGGAGTCCGGGGAGGGCGCGTCGACGAGGCGCGGCGCTACCGCTTCGACGCGGGCGATTTCGTCGAGGCGAAGCTCGACTAGCCCGCCGCGAGTCGAATCGATCTCGACCCCGACCTCTCGACCCCGACCTCTCGACCTCGACTGCTCGACCTCGACTGCTCGACCTCGACTGCTCGACCTCGACTGCTAGCGAGGCCGAGCCCACACCCGCCTATCGCGTCGCCGGCGAGGGCGCATCGAGCGCGGGGGGCACGGGCATCCCGAGCGCCTCGAGGAGCTGGCGCGCCTTCCCCTGCACGATGCGCGTGTTTCGCGGCCCCATCCTGAGCAGGTGCTTCTCCACCTGCGGCGCCGTCTCGAGCCGCTCGTCCTGGAACAGGAACACGCCCTCGCGCTCGACGACCGGAACGTCCCCCTCGACGACCGGCGCCGCCGCGAGCCGGCCGAGGGCGCGCGCGGTGACGTCGTCGAGCGACGCCTCCGGATAGCCGAGCGCGCGGTAGGCGAGCTGGAGGACCCCGTGGAGCGAGCGGTAGACGCGCGCCGCCTCGCGGGCGTCCACCGAGGCGATCGCGTCGCCGAAGGCGTCGTAGCGCGCGTACGAGGCCGGGTCGATGACGGTCTCGGCGCCACGCCGCTGCACCGAGAACGGACGCTCCGGCCGGAGGGGGTCGAGCTGCTTCCGGGGCGAGACGCCCTCCGCGAGGTTGTCGAGGAGCACGGCGGCGCGCCGGACGACCTCGCCCTGCGCGAGCGTCCGCCGGTAGAGCTCGCTCTGCGAGACCGTGTCGGCGAGCGCGCGCGCCTCGGGGTCGCTGACGTTCGGCCCGAGGTCCGCCGCCCGCACCGGCGGGGCTGCCGGCGACGCCGCGGGCGAGGTCTCGCCGGCCGGCGACGCGGGCGCGGCGGCCGGCGGGGTCTGCTCGGTGCGCCCGCCGAAGCGCCGGCTCGCCCAGAAGCCGGCAGCGCCGAGCACGACGAGGATCGCGACGACGAGCGGCGCCCTGCTGGGCCGACGGAGCGTGGTCTTCGGGGTCTCGTCCATGCGTGCCTCACTCGTGAGCGGCCGCGGGGGCCGGGGACGGCGCGCCCTGGAGGCGCCGCGCGTAGCGCTCCGCCAGGATCGAGCCGACGAACAGCTGGAGCTGATGGTAGAACATGATCGGCAGCACGATGAGGCCGAGCCCGGGGTGCGCGCCGAAGATGAGCTTCGCCATCGGCACCCCCGAGGCGAGCGTCTTCTTGGACCCGCAGAACACCGCGGCGATCTCGTCCTCCTTGTCGAGCCCGACGAGCCGCGCGAGGCGCGTCGAGAGCGTCAGGACCACCGCGAGGATGAGCGCCGCCCCCGCGACCGCGATCGCGAGCACGGAAACGCCGTGCTTCGTCCAGAGCCCCGCCCGGACCGAGTCCGAGAACGACACGTAGACGAGCAGCAGGATCACGAGCTTGTCGAACGTGCTCGCGTGCCGGTGCCAGCGCTGGAACCACGCGCCGAGCGCCGGGCGGAGGAGCTGACCGAGGACGATGGGGAGGAGCAGCAAGGTGGCGATGTCGAGCACGGCGCGTCCGACGGAGAGCGACTCGCCCGAGGTGGACGCCCACACGCTCACGAGCAGCGGCGTCGCGATGATCCCGATGAGGCTCGACAGGGTCGCGTTGAAGATCGCGCCGGGGACGTTCCCGTGCGCGACCGCCGTCATCGCCACCGAGGAGGAGATCGTGGAGGGCAGCGCGCAGAGGTAGAAGAAGCCGAGCAGCAGGTCCTCCGGCAGGAACCGCCCGAACGCCGCGGCGAGCACGAGGCCCACGATCGGGAACGCCACGTAGGTCATGGCCTGCACGACCGCGTGCAGCTTCCAGCGCATCATGCCGGCGCGCAGGCGGTCGCGGGAGAGCGCGAGCCCGTGGAAGAAGAAGATGCCGAAGATGCCGGCGTTCGCGACGCGGTCGGCGTGCAGCGGCCCCCCGCTGCGGCCGAGCTCCGGCAGCAGCGTCGCGAGCACGACCGCCGAGACCATGCCGGCGAGGAACCAGTCCCGGGCGAGGCGGCGCAGCCGTTCGATCACGCGGTGACCTCCACCGACAACGAGTAGCACGAGCGGCCGGGTCCAGCCGGGTGACTTGGAAGCGCGCCCATTCCCCTGGCCTCCCGCGGGGCGCGCCACGCGGCCTTCTTCACCCGGCGGCCGCCGCGGGCTTCCGCGCGACGAGCCGCGCCTCGTGGCGGCCCGACTCGAGCCAGCCCTCCTCGTAGCGGACGACCTCGAGCCCGCGGACGAGCGTCGGGAGCTCGCCGTCCTCGAGGAGGTGCGCCGGCCCCGGGCGCGCGTGGCGCTCGAGGTTCCTCCGCGTCGCGTGCGCGACGACGAGGAGTCCTCCCGGCGCGAGCTCCGCCGGGATCGCCGAGAGGAGCGGCCGGTGGAGGAAGTACGTGCAGAGGACGAGGTCCCACGGGCCGTGCGGCAACGGCGACGCCTCGAGATCGATCCGGAGGGTCGCGAGCGAGAGCCCGCGCCGGCGCGCCTCGCGCGCCGCGCGCTCGAGCGCGACCTCCGAGACGTCGGCGAGCGTGACCTCGAGCCCGCGCCGGGCGAGCCAGAGCGCGTTCCGGCCCGAGCCGCCCGCGACGTCGAGCGCCCGACCCTGCCGCGGGAGGAGCGCGTCGAGCGCGTCGAGGAGCGGCGAGGGCTCGGGGATCGCGTCCTCGTCCCGGTACCGCGCGTCCCACCGCTCGCGATCGCCCTCGGCCACCCTCTTCTTTCTAGTCGAGGCGCGCCGCGAGAGCGCCGGAGGGAACGGGGGCTCGGGAGGGGCGAGCCGCAGGCGAGCGCCCCACCGGTACGATCAGACGACCATCACCGCGTCCGGCAGCTCCGTGATCCGCTCCCCGCCGCCCTCGCCCACCGCCCAGGTGTTCTCGATCCCGATGGCGCCGAGCCCGGGGAGGACGAACTTGGGCTCGACGGCGAGCACCTGCCCGCGCACGAGCGGCACGTCGAGCCCGGGCGCGAGCACCGGCAGCTCGTCCAGCTCGAGGCCGACGCCGTGGCCCACGAAGCGCGCCTGCGCCCCCGGCGGTCCCATGAAGCGATCGCCCAGCCCCTCCCGCTCGGCGAGCGCCTTCGCGCGCGCCCAGAGCTCCGACGGGATCGCGCCGGGCCGGAGCCCCTTCACGACCTCCTCCTGGATCGCGAGCGCCACCTCGAACGCGCGCGCGAGCTCGGGGGCGAGCCGGCCGCACACCGCGATGCGGGTCATGTCCGTGACGTAGCCCGCCTTCATCGCGGTGTAGTCGAGCAGGATCGGCACGTCCCCCGGCACGGGCTCGACCGACGCGCCGAGCGGGGAGGACGGCGACAGCCCGCGCCCGGTGACCGGCCCGTCGAAGTAGCTCGGGGCGGTGGCGGAGCCGGCGGCGAGCGCGAGCCCCATGAAGAACTCCTGGTTGAACCCGCGCAGCCGCGGGCTCCCCTCGTTCCCGGCCTTGCGCATCCGGTACTCGAGCTCCGCGGCGAGATCGACCTCGCGCATGCCGGGGCGGAGGAAGGACGGGATCTCGCGGAAGACGCCGCAGAGGAGCGCCGCGGTCTCGCGCATGCGCTCGAGCTCCCAGGGGGACTTCACGCTCCGCTGCACGCGGAGCGCCATCGACACGTCCGCGAGCTCCGCGCCGAGCGCGCGCGCCCAGAAGCGCTCCACCGCGCCCGGGGCGACGTCGAAGGTGAACCCTACCCGACGCGGCCCGCCGAGCGCCGCCGCGAGCTCCTTCGAAGCCGGGAACGGGCGGACGTCCGCGAGCGGGCTCTCCGCCCGGGCGCGCTCGAGGCTCTTGCGCACGAGCAGGACCGCGTCGCCGCCCGCCGGCACCCACAGCGCCGCGTTCTGGCGCGTGCCGGCCAGGTAGAAGACGTCGGTCGCGTGGACGAGGACCGCGCCGTCGAGCCCCTGGGCGCGGAGCGTGTCGCGAAGGGCGTCGAGGCGGGCCCGGCATTCGGTGGCGGGGGTCATGTGGTCAGCATGGACGGGACGGGGCGCGCCCTGCAACCGGGGGCGCCGTGACCCGGGCGCCACTCCCGGAGCTCCTCACCCTCGGTGACGGCGTCGCATTCCCCGACGCCGCCGCGTCGCGGCTACGGCCTCGTCGAGAGCCAGACGAACGCCCCGATCAGCGCGACCAGCGCCAGCACGGCGACGACGATCGCCCCGGCGCCGCCCTTCCGCTCGACACGGTAGCGTTCGAGGCCCGGGCTCGCGAGGCGAGCGCGGACGGTGTCGTCGAGGTAGCGCCGGGCGGTATCCCCGAGGCGTGGCATCTTTGCGGCCATCCCATCACCCCTTTCGTCGCGAGCCATCCTACCGCACGGACCGGCCCGTCTCGGCGGCGCTCGGGGACTCACCGCCGGGGCGAGCGCGACCCGGCGCCCGCCGGCGGCGAGGCACATGGGCTACCGTGGTGGGATGAGCGAGATCGAGATCCGCCGGGCCCGCCCCGAGGACGCGCCGGCGCTCGGGCGGATGGGGGCGACGCTGGCGCGCCTCCACAACCGGATGGACTCCCGGCGCTTCTTCGCGAGCCCGGGGATGGAGGAGGGCTACGCCTCCTGGCTCGCGCGCGAGCTCGCGAGCCGGAAGGCGGTGGTGCTCGCGGCGGTGTCGCGCTCGCGCGGGCGCGAGCAGCTCGTGGGGTACGCGTACGGCCGGCTCGAGGGGCGAGACTGGAACACGCTGCGCGACCCCTGCGGCGTCGGCGTCGATCTCTACGTCGCGCCGCGCGCGCGCCGCCGTGGCGCGGGCCGCCTGCTCCTCGAGGCGCTGGTGCGCGAGCTCGGCCGGCGCGGAGCCCCACAGGTCGTCATCCAGGTCGCGGCGCGGAACGGCCGTGCGCTCGCGATGTTCGAGGGGATGGGCTTCCGCCGGACGGTGGTGGAGCTCGCGATCGATCCCGCCGAGCTCCGGACGCCCGGCGCGGAGTGACGGCGGGACCCGCGTCAGGCGACGCGCGGGCCGGCCGGAGCGCCGGACGACGGCGCGACGCGAGGAGCCCCCCACGCGGCGTTCCGGTCGTGCATCCCGGCGAGCATGCCGATCATCCCGGTCATCGCCTGCTCCGGGCTCGAGGTCCCCCCGATCGCCGCGTAGACCCCCGCCGCGACCGCGTGGGCGGCGTACGCCCCCTCCGCGTACCTCCCCGCCTCGACGCGCGCCTTCCCGGTCCGCGCCCCTGCTCCCTCGAGCTCTCGACGCAGCTCGGCGACGACGGCCTCGTCCTGGTCGCGCCAGTCCTGGAGGTCGCGGAACGCACGTCCGTCCAGCGCGCGGAGCCGCGTCTGCGCGATCGCGCGCGCCACCACGGCGGCCGAAGCCTTCGCGACGCCGGCCGTGACCGGAAACTCGCCGAGGCGAATCCTCCCGAGGTCGCGATCCGCCTCGGCGGTCAGGCGGTCCGCCCACCGCGTCGCGCCCTCGAACGACAGGAGCCGCACGGTCTCCGCCGCGAGGTACGCGCGCGCGATGTCCGCCGGATGCGGATCCTCCGTCCTCCCGACGTTCCGCAACGTCCCCGCGCCGCCCGCGGCCCCGTTCATCGCCCGGAAGTACCCGACGAGCCCGACCGCCGCCGCGGGCCCCATGTTCAGCACGCCGAGGACGTCCGACGCCGTCTCCTCGATGCGGTCCGCCCAGTAGTCGGCGAGGGCGAGCCCCATCTTCTCGCCGAGGAGCCGCTCTCGCACCACCCGCGCGAGCTCGTCGCGCAGCCCGTCGTCCGCCTCGAGGAGGTCGTGTCCCGCCGTCTCGTGCGCGAGGGCCGGCCACGCGAGGATCCCCGCCGAGGCGTTCGCCGCCGGGAGGCTCACCACCGCCGCCTCCACGCCGAGCGTCTCCGTGGCCGTCGCCGGCCAGGTGTACGGGCCGGTCTCGGCGCTGCCCCATCGCACGAGCGGCGGGACCACGCCGTGATCGGGCGGCTTCACGCCGCGGCGGTCCTCGGCGGACAGGAACCCCTCGTAGAGATCGCTCACGACCTCCTGGAAGGCGGCCGTCGCGCGCGCCGCGTAGCCCTCCCCGTGCTGGAGCACCGCCTGCGCGACGTCGAGCAGGAGGCGCGCGGCCCCCTCGCGCTCGGGATCCTCCGCGAGGACGCGGGCGAACCCGCGCGCGCCGAGCCGATCGAGCGAACGCAGGAGCGGGTCCGCGACCTCGCGCCGGTAGCTCGGCGGGAGCTTCGCAGCCGCCCGCTCGAGCCGCGCCCTGAGCGAGGCGAAGGTCGTCGGATCCGGCGGGCCGTCCCCGCCCGCGAGGGCCGCCGTGCGGGCGTCCGCGATGCAGGCGGCGAGGCCCGCGAACGACAGCGGGTCGGAAGGCGAGCGCGGCGCGACGGCGCGGAGCGGCGCGACGCCGTTCGCAGCGTGAAGCGGGTCGCGACGGAGCTCCGGACCGGGGTGCGGGGCGGCCTCGGGCAGCTCGGCGGCCGGGGCGAGGCTTCGGACGGATGCAGCGGAGACGGTTCTCGGGAACATGTGCGCCTCTGGGTGTGGGGGATCGCGCGGGCTTGCGACGGCCGTGCCGGCGCCGTGCCGCGCGCAACCGCGGAGGAGCTGGGGATCCGCGCGCCGAACCTCGCCGTCTCACGCCCACGGCCCACCGCCGCGCGGCCGGGCGGTACGCGCCGCGGACCGATCGCGGGTCGTGGATGCTCAGAACCCCACGATCTCCCCGCTGCACACGCAGCTCCCGCTCGTGGCGCCAGCGGGGACCTCGCAGTTGCCGGAGCAGCAGTCGCCGTTCGCGGTGCAGCTCCCGCCCGCCGCGGCGCACGAGGACGCCGGGCTGCACGTGCCGCTCGTGGCGCCGGCGAGGATCTCGCAGACGCCGGAGCAGCAGTCGCCGGTCGCGGTGCAGCTCCCGCCCTCCGCGACGCACGACGACGGGCTGCACGTGCCGCTCGTGGCGCCGGCGACGATCTCGCAGACGCCGGAGCAGCAGTCGCCGGTCACGGTGCAGCTCCCGCCCGCCGCGGCGCACGACGGCGGCCTGCACGCGCCGCTCGTGGCGCCCGCCGGGAGGTCGCACGAAAGCCCCGCGCAGCACTCGACGCTCGCGGTGCAGCTCTCTCCCACGAGGGCGCACAGGACGGGCGGCGCGGCGACGCACGTGTACTTGCCCTGGCCGCCCGTCGGGAGGCAGGTCGATCCGCCGCAGCAGCTCGTGTCGGCGGTACCGGTGCACCGCGCACCCTCTGCCAGGCAGGCGAAGCACCGCAGGATCCCGGCGCGGTCGGCGACGCACCGGCCGTGGTCGCAGCACTGCTCGCTGAACTGGCAGACGTCTCCTTGCGGGATGCACATCCAGTCCCAAGGCGACGCGCAGGAGCCGTTGTAGCAGGCGCCCGCGCAGCACTCTGCGTTCTGCCGGCAAGGCATCCCGGTCGCCAGGCACATCATCGGCACGGGAGGGCAACCGCGGGTGCAGGTGCCGTTCACGCACGCCGTCCCGCTGCAACAGGTCTCGCCGTTCGCGCACGACCCGCTCGCCTCCGCGCACGCAGGCGCGGCGCACGTTCCCGTGGAGGGATCGCAGGTCAGGCCGGCGCAGCAGACGACGCCGCCCGCGCACGACTGCCCCGCGGCGCCGCACGCCGCGTCTGCTCCGCTCGCCGCCTCCGAGGTCTTGCAGGAGGAGGCGCCGAGCGACAGGGCGAAGACCAGCGGCAGCACTCGTCGACTCAAGGTGGCGTGCGTCATGGCGGCTCCTCCTCGCGAGCCGAGACGAATACCACCGCGCGTGCGCCACGGGTGACGGACAGTGCGCTACGGCCAGGAGTGAATGTGGGATTCCGGAGCCCGACACGACCGGGACTGCGACATCGCGCTCGCGCCGCGCTCCCGGCTCCAGCGCGCCGGCGTCACCGCCCGAACGCGCGCAGGAACGTCCGCACCGCGCCGCGCACCGCCTCGCGCACGGCCGCGTCCGCGGGCCGCTCGAGGATCCCGAGCCGGGCCTTCAGCACGAGGTCGGACTGGCACAGGCTCACGAACTGCACCGCCGCCGCGCGGGGGTCCTCGAGCAGGAGGACGCCCCGCTCCTTCCAGCGCTGGAGGTACGCGGAGAGCATGGCGTAGAGCGAGCCCGGGCCGCGGTCGTAGAGCGTCTGGCCGATCTCCGGGAAGCGCGACGACTCCGCCTGCGCGTGGCGGTAGAGGCCCACCACGGCGGGCGAGAGGAGCAGCCCCATCACCTTCTCGCCGGTCTCCTGCAGCGCCTGCTCGAGCTCGCCCGCGGGCTCGGCGAGGAACGCCCGGATCCCCTCGCGCAGGGCGTCCACCTCCTCCGAGAGGCAGGCGACGTAGAGGCCCTTCTTGTCGCCGAAGTGGTTGTAGACCGTCGCCTTCGAGACCCCGGCGCGGGCTGCGATGACGTCCACGCAGGCCCGCTCGTAGCCGAGCTCGCCGAAGGTGGCGCGCGCCCCCGACAGGATCTGGCGCCGCTTCGCGGGGGAGAATTCCGCTGTTCTGGCGCCAGGTTCGCTCATTCGCACGCTCTATACTGAACGGTTCAGTCTTGACCGTCAACAGGTGCGACAGTATGTCTTGCGGCTCGCCGGAGCGCTCGTCCGGCGTGAACGGATCGACGAAAGCCGCGAAATGACTCCTCTCTCCGTGACCTCGCCCGTCGCTCCGCGACGCGCGCTCCCGTTCCCCCTCCGTGCCGGAGCGTCGCTCGCCACGGTCGCCGCCCTCGCGCTCGCCCTCTCCGGCTGCGAGCGGACCCAGGCGAAGGGACCGCCTGCCGCGGCCCGCCCGGTCGAGGTCGGGGTCGTGACGCTCGCCCCGACCTCGGTGACGCTCGTGAAGGAGCTGCCCGGCCGGACGTCGGCGTTCCGCGTCGCCGAGGTGCGCGCGCGCGTGAACGGGATCGTGCTGAAGCGGCTCTTCACGGAGGGCAGCGACGTGAAGGAGGGGCAGCCGCTCTTCCGGATCGACCCGGCGCCGTACCAGGCGGCGCTCGACAGCGCGAAGGCCGCGCTCGCGCGCGCGGAGGCGAAGGTCGCGTCCGCGCGGCTGCAGGCGCAGCGCTACACGGAGCTCGTCGAGGCGAACGCGGTGAGCCGGCAGGAGCACGACGACGCGGTGGCGACGCTGAAGAGCGCGGAGGCCGACGTCGCCGCGGGGCGCGCGGCGGTGCAGGCGGCGCGGATCAACCTCGGGTACACGACCGTCACCTCCCCGGTGCCCGGCCGCATCGGGCGCTCCGCCGTCACCGAGGGCGCCTACGTGCAGCAGGCGCAGGCGACGCTGCTCGCGACGGTGCAGCAGCTCGACCCCCTCTACGTGGACGTCACGCAGTCGAGCACCGACGCCCTGCGGCTGCGTCGCGACCTCGAGAGCGGGAAGCTCCAGAGCGCCGGGAAGAACCAGGCGAGCGTCTCGCTCGTGCTCGAGGACGGGCGGGAGTACGAGCAGCACGGCACGCTGCAGTTCTCCGACGTCTCGGTCGACGCCGGCACGGGATCGATCTCGCTCCGGGCCATCTTCCCGAACCCGCGCGGCGACCTCCTCCCCGGCATGTTCGTCCGCGCGCGCATCAACGAGGGTGTGAACCCGCAGGCGATCCTCGTCCCGCAGCGCGGCGTGACGCGCGACCAGAAGGGCCAGCCGACCGCGCTCGTCGTGAACGCCGAGAAGAAGGTCGAGCTCAGGCAGCTCGTGACCGACCGCACCATCGGCGACACGTGGCTCGTCACCGACGGCCTCAAGGCCGGCGATCGGGTGATCGTCGAGGGCCTGCAGAAGGTCCGGCCCGGGGCCGAGGTGGTCCCCGTCCCCGCCGCGTCCACGCGGCAGGCCTCCCGCTAGCAGCGCGGTCGCACCCTCCCCAGGAGATCGGACACCCGTGGCCAGGTTCTTCATCGATCGCCCCATCTTCGCGTGGGTGATCGCGATCATCGTGATGCTGGCGGGGGTCCTCTCCGTCCTGTCCCTGCCGGTGGCGCAGTACCCGGCGATCGCGCCGCCCGTCATCAGCGTCAACGCGAGCTACCCCGGCGCGTCGGCGAAGACGCTCGAGGACACGGTCACCCAGGTGATCGAGCAGAAGATGAACGGCCTCGATCACCTGCGCTACCTGTCCGCGACGAGCGACTCGGCCGGCAACGCGAGCGTGGTCCTCACCTTCGACGCCGGGACGAACCCGGACATCGCGCAGGTCCAGGTCCAGAACAAGCTGCAGCTCGCGATGCCGCTGCTGCCGCAGGAGGTGCAGCGCCAGGGCGTCCGCGTCGCCAAGGCGGTGAACAACTTCCTCATGATCGCCGGCTTCGTCTCCGAGGACGGCAGCATGAGCCGCAACGACCTTGCGGACTACGTCGTCTCGACGCTCCAGGACCAGGTGAGCCGCGTGACGGGAGTCGGCGACGTGCAGGCGTTCGGGTCGGCGTACGCCATGCGGATCTGGCTCGACCCGGAGAAGCTCACGAACTACGGCCTCACCCCGCTCGACGTGAGCGGCGCGGTCCAGGCGCAGAACGCCCAGGTCTCGGCCGGCCAGCTCGGCGGCGCGCCCGCCGTGAAGGGGCAGGAGCTCAACGCGACCATCACCGCGCAGACGCGGCTCCAGACTCCGGAGCAGTTCCGCGACGTCCTCCTGCGCGTGAACCCGGACGGCTCGCAGGTGCGGCTCGGCGACGTCGCGCGCGTCGAGCTCGCCGGCGAGACCTTCGAGATCGAGAGCTACTACAACGGCCGCCCGGCGGCCGGCATGGGCATCAAGCTCGCCAGCGGGGCGAACGCGCTCGCCACGGCGAGCGCCGTGCGCGCGCGGCTGGACGAGCTGTCGCGGTTCTTCCCGCCGGGGATGAAGGTCGTCTACCCGATCGACACGACGCCCTTCGTGCGGCTCTCCATCGAGGAGGTCGTGAAGACGCTCCTCGAGGCGATCCTGCTCGTCTTCCTCGTGATGTACCTGTTCCTCCAGAACTTCCGGGCGACGCTCATCCCCACCATCGCGGTGCCGGTCGTGCTGCTCGGCACGTTCGGCGTGCTCGCGGCGGCGGGGTACAGCGTGAACACGCTCACCATGTTCGGCATGGTGCTCGCCATCGGGCTCCTCGTCGACGACGCCATCGTGGTCGTCGAGAACGTCGAGCGCGTGATGAGCGAGGAGGGGCTCTCGCCCCGGGAGGCCACGCGCAAGTCGATGGGGCAGATCACCGGCGCGCTCGTCGGCATCGCGCTCGTGCTCGCCGCGGTGTTCGTCCCGATGGCCTTCTTCGGCGGCTCGGTGGGCGTCATCTACCGCCAGTTCTCGATCACGCTCGTCTCGTCGATGGCGCTCTCCGTCGTCGTCGCGCTGACGCTCACCCCCGCGCTCTGCGCGACCATGCTGAAGCCGGTCGCGAAGGGCCACGGCCTCGAGCGGGGCGGCCTCTTCGGCGCGTTCAACCGCCTGTACGACCGCGGCAGCGCGCGTTACCGCGGGCTCGTCGGCGCCCTGCTCGGCCGGACCGGGCGGGCCATGATCGCCTACGTCGCGATCGTCGCCGCGCTGTCGGCGCTCTTCCTGCGCGTGCCCACCGCGTTCCTCCCCGAGGAGGACCAGGGCCAGCTCTTCGTGCAGGTGCTGCTCCCGCCCGGGAGCACGCTCGAGCACACCCGCGAGATCATGCTGCGGGTGTCCGACCAGCTGCTGCACGACGAGAAGGACGCGGTCGAGTCGGCGATGAGCATCGTGGGCTTCAACTTCGGCGGCCGCGGCCAGAACGCGGGCGTCGCGTTCGTGAAGCTCAAGGACTGGAGCGAGCGCAAGGAGGCGCGGCTCAAGGCGAAGGCGGTGGCCGGCCGCGCCATGGCCGCGTTCTCGGGCATCAAGGACGCGATGGTGTTCGCGTTCGTCCCGCCCGCCGTCTCCGAGCTCGGCAACGCCACCGGCTTCGAGCTCCAGCTCCAGGACCGCGGCGGCCTCGGCCACGAGCAGCTCGTGGCGGCGCGCAACCAGCTCCTCGGCCTCGCCGCCAAGCACCCCGCCCTCGCCAAGGTCCGGCCCGCCGGCCTCGAGGACACGCCGCAGTACAAGGTGGACGTGGACCAGCAGAAGGCCGCGGCGCTCGGCGTGTCGCTCGCCGACGTGAACGCCACCCTGTCCTCCACGTGGGGCATCTCCTACGTGAACGACTTCATCGACAAGGGCCGCACGAAGCGCGTGTACCTGCAGGCGGACGCGCCGTTCCGGATGCAGCCCGCGGACGTGGAGCGCTGGTACGTCCGGAACCGCCAGGGCCAGATGGTCCCGTTCTCGTCGTTCTCGAGCGGTCGCTGGACCTACGGCTCGCCGAAGCTGGAGCGCTTCAACGGGACGCCGGCGGTGGTGATCCAGGGCGAGGCCGCGCCGGGTCACAGCACCGGCGAGGCCATGGCCGCCATGGAGTCCATCGTGAAGCAGCTCCCCACCGGCGTCGGCTCGGAGTGGTCCGGGCTCTCGTACGAGGAGCGGCTGTCGGGCGCGAACGCCCCCGCGCTCTACGCGATCTCGCTGCTCGTCGTGTTCCTGTGCCTCGCGGCGCTGTACGAGAGCTGGTCCATCCCGGCCGCCGTCATGCTCGTCGTGCCGCTCGGCGTGCTCGGCGCGGTGCTCGCGACGCTCCTCGGCGGGCTCGCGAACGACGTCTACTTCCAGGTCGGCCTGCTCACGACCATCGGGCTCTCGGCGAAGAACGCCATCCTCATCGTCGAGTTCGCGAAGGAGCTGCGCGAACGCGGGAGAGGCGTGGTGGAGGCCGCCCTCGAGGCCGCGCGCATGCGGCTCCGGCCGATCCTCATGACCTCGCTCGCGTTCATCCTCGGGGTCCTGCCGCTCGCGCTCGCGCGCGGCGCGGGCGCCGGGAGCCAGAACGCCATCGGCTTCGCCGTGGCGGGCGGCATGATCTCGGCGACGGTGCTCGGCGTGCTCTTCATCCCGGTGTTCTTCGTCGTGATCGGGCGCCGCGCCAGGGTCACCTCGGCCCCCGCGCCGGCGGAGGGCGACGAGGAGGGGGACGGGGGGACCGAGGGGGAGGCGCTCCATGCGTAGCGCCCCGCTCGCCGCGGCCACGGCCGCGGTCCTCCTCGCGAGCTGCACCCTCGCGCCGCGCTACCGCCGCCCCGAGGCTCCCGTCGCCGGGCAGTGGCCCGAGGGCGCCGCCGCGGAGGCGGCGCGCGCCGCGGCGCCCGGGGCAGCGCCGGCGGAGCTCGGCTGGCGCGACGTGTTCGGCGACCCGCGCCTGCAGGCCCTCATCGCGCTCGCGCTCGAGAACAACCGGGACCTCCGCGTCGCCGCCCTGAACGTCGAGCTCGCGCGCGCGCAGTACCGCATCCAGCGCTCGCAGCAGCTCCCCACCGTGGCGGGCACCGCGAGCGCCACGCGCCAGCACGTCGACGCCGACCTCAGCCCCACCGGCCGCGCCTCCACGAGCACGCAGTGGGAGGTCGGCGCGGGCGTCACCGCGTTCGAGCTCGATCTGTTCGGGCGGGTCCGCAGCCTCAAGCGCTCGGCGCTCGAGCAGTACCTCGCGACCGAGGAGGCCCGGCGGAGCGCCCACCTCTCGCTCGTCGCCGAGATCGCCACCCAGTACCTCGCCGCCCGCGCGCTCGACGATCAGGTCGCGCTCGCGCGGCAGACGCTGAAGACGCTCCAGGCCTCCTACGACCTCACGAAGCGCAGCTACGACGTGGGGCGCACCTCGGAGCTCGACCTGCGCACGGCGGAGTCGCAGGTGCTCTCGGCCCGCTTCAACCTCGCCGCGTACGCGCAGCAGCGCGAGCAGGCGCAGAACGCGCTCGTGCTCCTCGTCGGCCAGCCCTTGCCGGCGGGGCTCCCCGCCCCCGAGCCGCTCGAGGCCGCGCCGCTCCTCGCCGACCTCCCGCCCGGGCTCCCGTCGGAGCTCCTGCAGCGGCGGCCGGACATCCTCGGAGCGGAGCACGCGCTCCGGGCGGCGAACGCCAGCATCGGCGCCGCGCGCGCCGCGTTCTTCCCCTCCATCACCCTCACCGCGTTCGGCGGCACCGCGAGCGGCGAGCTCTCCGGGCTCTTCGGCGCCGGCTCCGGGCTCTGGAGCTTCACGCCCCAGCTCACCCTGCCGCTCTTCACCGGCGGCCGGAACCGCGCGAACCTCGACGCGGCGGAGGTGCGGAAGTCGATCGAGGTCGCCCGGTACGAGAAGGCGATCCAGGTCGCGTTCCGCGAGGTCGCCGACGCCCTCGCCGCGCGGGCGTCGCTCGACGATCAGCTCGCCGCCCAGACGGCGCGCGTCGAGGCCGAGCAGCGGCGCTACGCCATCTCCGACCTGCGCTACCGCAAGGGCGTCGACAGCTACGTGACCGTGCTCGTCGCTCAGCGCGACCTGTACGCCGCGCAGCAGCAGCTCATCCAGTCGCGGCTCGCGCGGCTCGGGAACCTCGTCGCCCTCTACAAGGCGCTCGGCGGCGGCTGGCTCGAGCGCTCCGCCCACGCCGCGGCCGCGAGCACGCCGCCGTCTCCGGCGCCGTGATCGCGGATGCCGTCCGGGGCCCGGTGACTCACGGCCCCGAGTCCACCTCCCCCACCCGGAGCCGCTCGGCGAGCCACCGCGCTTGCCACGCGCGCTCCGCCTCGAACGCCGCGAGCCCGCCGCCCAGCGCGGAGGCGAGCGTCGCGGCGATGTAGGAGGTCGTCGCGGGGCCGACGTGCAGCGCGTTCTGGGCGGCGTCGGCCACGAGCTCCGCCGCGCGGGAGGCGGGGCCTGCGCCGCTCGCGACGTCCGCGATCGCGTCGAGCTCGGTCGCTCGCGCGAGCGCGTCCCGCGCCGCGGTGGGCACGTGCGGCAGGGCGAGGTCGCGGGCGCGCAGCGCGCACGCCCGCGCGTAGTCCCCGGCGAGCGCCCGATCCCAGGCCGCGACGCGCGCGACCAGCCGCGCGCGGGGAGCCGCGACCTGGTAGCGGGCCTCTCTCACCGGGCCGTCGAGCTCGATCCGCCAGAGCTCGTCGGCGAGCCAGTACGGGAGATCGCCCGCGCGGCAGGCGTGGATCCAGAGCTCGGGCCGATGGGCTGCGGCGCTCACCCATTCGCCCGACGCGGGCCACTGGAAGCGGGTGAAGGGGGCGAGCGCGCCCGCGGCGAGGAACTTGAAGGCGATCACGCGCCGCCTCCGGAGCCCTTCTTCCAGTCGCGAAAGATCGCGAGCAGCGCGTCGCGCGCCTCGGGCGCGACGGACTCCTCGGTGAGCTCGCCGGCGCGCTCGAGGACCCGGCGCATCTGGGCGAGGTAGGTGCGGCACCAGTCGCAGTAGGTGAGGTGCAGCTCGAAGCGGGTCCGCTCCTCGACCGGCAGGGTCGCCTCCAGGTAGTCCGTCACGAGCTCGACGAGCTCGCGGCAGGAGAGATCGGGGACCGCGGCCGTCACGGCGCCTCCTCCCGTCCCATGCGCGCCTCGAGGAAGGCGCGCACCTTCGAGCGGGCGCGGTGCAGCAGCACGCGCTGGTTCACCTCCGTGATGCCGAGCAGCGCGCACACCTCGCCGGCCTCCCAGCCCTCGACGTCGCGCAGGGACATGACCGTTCGCTGAGCGTGCGGGAGCGTCTCGAGCGCCTCGGCCACGAGCGCGACCAGCTCGCTCGACTCCGCGCGCGCGTCGGGCCAGGGCTCGGGCGGCTCCGACCAGTGGCCGGCCCACCGGTCCTCGTCTCCCCGGAAGCGATCCGGCGACACCGACGGCGCGTCCTCCTCGCCCTCCGGTCCGAGCGACGACATCGGCACCGAGCGACTCTCCTTCAGCCCCCGCGCCTTCGCGCAGTTCACGAGGATGCTGAAGATCCAGGACTTGAGAGACGAGCGCCCCTCGAAGAGGTGGAGCCCCCGGAGCACGCCGAGCCACGCCTCCTGCACGACCTCCTCCGCCACCGCCTTGCTCCGCACGAACGTCGCCGCGACCCGCACCATCGCGCCGTGATGGCGCGTCACGAGGGCGAGGAACGCGGCCTCGTCGCCGGCGCGGAGGGCCGCGAGCTCTCGCTCCTCGGCTGCGCACCCGACCGGCTCCGAAACGCACGGCGGCTCCATCCGCGGCACCTCCCCTGCCAGGAACGCGGGTCGCGCCGGATGTAGCTCGCAGGGCGCCGGGCCACTGTGCTTCGACGGGGACGGCCGTTCGGAGTCGGGCGACTCCACCTCGTGCGCAAGGGGCAGGCGCCAATGCACGGGCGCCCGCCCGCCGAGCTGCCGCCGCTCGTGTAACGGAGGTGACGCTCCGCGCCTCTACGACGAGAGGAGAGCGAGGACGTCATGGCGCACGCAGAGCACGAGCTCGACCTCGAGCAGGCGGCGTTCCGGAGCTGCATCACGGGCGCCGTGGTCGCCACCGGCCCGTTCCACGACGTGACGCTGCTGCCCGACGGCCTCGACGCGGACCTCGAGGAGTGGCAGGCGGGGTTCCTCACCGTCGCGGGGCGGTTCCTGGACCGCCGCGAGGCGGCGGTGGCGCTCGGCCACGCCGGGCGGCTCGAGGCGCGCGCGTACTTCGCCGGCGACCCGTGCCCGACGCTCGAGGCCGGCCACCCGGTGAGCTGGCATGGGCGGCGGGCGGCCTGAGCGTCGCCCCGGCCGCGCGGCCAGGCGCCCTGCTCGGGAGCGTAACGGTGGCCAGCTTTTCCCACACCGCTCGCGTGCGGACGTGCCGTGCGCGTGCCCAGGGAGACCCCCATGGACCTCGACGCGATCATCGTCGGCAGCGGCCAGGCGGGCGTGCCGCTCGCCACCCGCCTCGCGAGCCACGGCCAGCGGGTGCTCCTCGCGGAGCGCGGGCCGCTCGGCGGCACGTGCACCAACACGGGCTGCACGCCCACGAAGACGCTCGTCGCGAGCGCCCGCGCCGCACACGTCGCGCGGACGGCGGGCCGGCTCGGCGTGCAGGCCGGGGCCGTGAAGGTGGACCTCCCCGCGGTCATCGCGCGGAAGGACGCGATCGTCCGCCGCTGGCAGGAGAGCATCGCGAAGCGCCTCGCCGGCGCCGGCGCGAACCTCCGGCTCGTTCGCGGCCACGCGCGGCTCGTCGGCGAGCGGACCGTGGAGGTCGCGGGCGAGCGCCACCGCGCCGCGGTCGTGATCCTGAACGTGGGCGCCCGGCCGATCGAGCCGCCCATCCCCGGCCTCGGCGGCGTGCCCTGGCTCGACAACCGGCGGCTGATGGAGCTCACGGAGCTCCCGTCGCACCTCGTGGTCGTGGGAGGCGGCTACATCGGGTGCGAGCTCGCCCAGGCGTACCGGCGCTTCGGCGCCGACGTGACCGTGGTCGAGCCCGCCCCGCACCTCCTCGGCCACGAGGACCCCGAGATCTCGGAGGCGATCGAGGGGTTCTTCCGGGACGAGGGCCTCGCGCTCGCGCTCGGCGTCCGCGCCGAGCGCGTCTCGGGCGAGCCCGGGCGCATCACGGTGGGGCTCTCGAGCGGGCGCGCGGTGACGGGCTCCCACCTCCTCGTCGCCACCGGCCGCAGGCCCAACACCGACGACCTGGGCTGCGACGCGGCCGGCGTGAAGCTCGACGGGCACGGCTTCGTCGAGGTGGACGATCACTATCAGTCGAGCGCGCCGGGGGTCTACGCGGTGGGCGACTGCGCGGGCGGGCCGCAGTTCACGCACGCGGCCTGGGACGACCACCGGCTCCTGTTCGACGTCCTCACGGGAAAGCCGGGCCGCGGCCGGAAGGATCGACTCATCCCGTACACCGCGTACACCGACCCCCAGGTCGCGGGCGTGGGGCTCACCGAGCACGAGGCCAAGGAGAAGGGCGTCCGGTACGAGGTCGCGACCCTGCCGTTCGGCAGCGTCGCGCGCGCGATCGAGACCGACGAGAAGGCGGGCGTCCTCAGGGTGCTCGTCGATCCGGTGAGCGAGCGGATCGTCGGCGCGTCCATCGTGGGCGCGGAGGCGGGCGAGCTCATCCACGTCTTCGCGGCGCTCATGCAGGCCGGCGCACCGGTGCGCGCGCTGGTCGACATGGAGGTCGTGCACCCCTCGTTCGCCGAGGGCCTCCAGTCGGTCGTCATGGCGCTCCCGCGGTACGCCCTGTCGTGAGCGGCGCGACGACCGGCGAGCTCCCCGGCGAGCTGACGTGCCGCGAGCTCGTCGAGCTCGTCACGGAGTACCTCGAGAACGCGCTCGCGCCCGACGAGCGGACGCGCTTCGAGCTGCACCTCGCCGTCTGCCCCGGGTGCGAGGCTCACGTCCAGACGCTGCGCGCGACGCTGCGGGCCGCGGGCCGCCTCTCGGAGGAGTCGCTCCCGGAGGAGGCGCGCACGCGCCTGCTGCGCGCGTTCCGCGACTGGAAGCGCCGCCCCCCGGGCGCGGCGTGACGCGTTCTCTGCTCGGCGGGCCTGCGAAGAAAGCGCTCCGGGCCGCGCCCCGCGTCACGCGACGCGCAGGCGCGGCCGCCGCCAGAGCAGGCTCGCGCCGGCCGCGGCCAGGAGCACCCCGCCCACGTGGAAGGCCAGGAGGTGCGGGACCTCGCTCTGCAGTCCGCAGGTGACCTGGAGCGCGGCGTCGCCGGCCAGCGCCCCGGCCGCCGCCACCCCCGCGACAGCGAGGCGCGCCGGCGAGGTGGAGCCCCCGCGGAGCGCAAGCCAGACCGCCCCCAGCACCAGCGCCGCAGCGGCGAGCTCGCTCGCGAGGCAGTCCGCGCCCGGTGCGCCGGCGATGGGGGTCCCGGCAGCGGCGATCCCGGCGAGGATCGTCGCGACCACGCTCCCCCCGAGGACGAGCAGCGGCCTCCGGTTCGCCGCCGCGGCGAGGGCGAGGGCGAGCGCCAGCACGAGACCGGCCCTGCCCCAGTCATCGATCGCGCCGGAGCGGCTCCGCGCGATCACCACGAACACGAGGGCGGCCACGCAGGCCGCGGCGCTCGACCCGATCGTACGCCTGCGCGCCTCGCGCCGGAGCTCGGCGACGATCGAGCGAGACACCCGCTCGAGCGCCCCCACCGGCAGCGGCACGGGCTCCGAGCGCTCGATGAGCACCTGGAGCCGCTCCGCCTCCCGGAGCGCGCGGGCGCACTCCGCGCACGCCTTCGCGTGCAACGCGGCGGCGATCCGCTCCGGGTCGTCGGGGGCCAGCGCGGCGAGCCCCGGCGCGTCACCCCCGACGTGCTCGCGGCCGGTCATGAGCGGTCCTCCGCGACGAGGTCCGCGAGGGCGACGCGAAGCTGCTCGTAGGCGCGAAACGCCCGCAGCTTGGCGGCGCCCTCGGAGATGCCCAGCACGCGGCCGATCTCGGCGAAGCCGAGCTCCTCGAAGCGGTGCAGGTAGACCACGACGCGCTGAGGCTCGGCGAGGCCGTCCAGGGCGACCCGCACCCGCTCGGCCCGCTGCCCTGCCAGGACTGCCTCTCCCGCATCACGCGCCTCGGGATCCATGACCTCGTCGTCGCCCTCCTGCACCTCGCGCCCCTGCTTTCTCAGCCAGTCGATCCGCACGCGCCCTGCGATGGTGAAGACCCAGGGGCGGAGCCGCTCCCCTCCCCGCCAGCTCGCGCGCGCGACGTGCATCTTCAAGAACGTACTCTGCAGGAGATCCTCGGCCACCGCTCCAGGCCCGACCGATCGCACGAAGAACGCGTGAACGGACGGCGCGAGGGAACGGAACAGGCGCTCGAACGCTCCCGCGTCTCCCGCGACGTAGGCCTCCATCAGGGCCTCCTCGTTCACCTGACCCCGCATACGTGCGCCGAGGGCTCCGGGTTACGCAGCCGCCGCGAGTAACCGGCGCCTCCGGTCGCGCGTACTCGGAGCACCCCAGGAGCGCACGTTCCTGGAGGGAACGAACGGAGCGAGCACATGCCGCACGCGAGCCATCCGGGAGCCGTCTTCGCGTTCCTCTGGCTGTCCACCCTCGCCTGTGGGGCTCGAGCGGGCGGGACCGAAGCGGCGCCCCGCCCGGCCGTCGCGCAGGAGACCTCGAAGATGTCGACCTACCGGAAGCCGTCGGACGAGGAGCTCCACCGGCGCCTCTCTCCCGAGCAGTACCGGGTGACGCAGCAGGAGGGCACCGAGCCGGCGTTCCGCAACGCCTACTGGGACGAGCACCGGGCCGGCATCTACGTGGACGTCGTCTCCGGCGAGCCGCTCTTCAGCTCTCTCGACAAGTTCGACTCCGGCACGGGCTGGCCCAGCTTCACCCGTCCACTCGATCCCGCGAGCATCTCGACCCGCAGCGATCGCAGCCTCCTCTTCACGCGGACCGAGGTCCGCTCGCGGCAGGCCGGCTCGCACCTGGGCCACGTGTTCGACGACGGGCCCCCGCCCACGGGGCTGCGCTACTGCATGAACTCCGCGGCGCTGCGCTTCGTCCCGGTCGAGCGGCTGGCCGAGGAGGGGTACGCGAGGTTCCTGCCCATGTTCGAGTCGGTGGACGCCACGGCGCCCTCGAGCGACGGGAGGACGAGCCCGTGAAGCTTGCCCTGCTCCTCGGCGCCCTCGCGGCCGCCGTCGCGACGGTCCAGCTCCTCGGCGCTCCCGCCCGCGCCGGGCGCGGAGGCGACGGCCAGATCGGCAACCCCAGCGTGGGCACGAAGCCGGGCCACGTCGGCCACGGCACGGCGCTCGTCGCCTCCGGGAAGAACCAGCTCGCGATCTTCGCCCAGGGCTGCTTCTGGGGCGTGGAGGAGCGCTTCCGCAAGGTGCCCGGCGTCGTGGCGACCGCGGTGGGCTACACGGGCGGGCGGGCCCGGAACCCCAGCTACGAGGACGTGTGCACGAACACCACCGGCCACGCCGAGGCGGTCCTCCTCGAGTACGATCCCGCGAAGGTGAGCTACCCGGAGCTGCTCGCGTTCTTCTGGAAGACCCACGACTCGACGAGCGGCGATCGCCAGGGCCCGGATCGCGGCAGCCAGTACCGGTCCGCCATCTTCACCTTCGGTCCAGAGCAGCAGGCCGCGGCGCTCGCCTCGCGCGCCGAGGAGCAGAAGCACCTCGCGGACCCGATCACGACGGAGATCGCGGCGGCCGGCCCGTTCTGGGTGGCGGAGGACTACCACCAGCAGTGGGACGAGAAGCACGGCGCCCTCTCCTGCCCGGTGCCGCACCGGGCGCGGGCGAAGTGAGCGCAGCCCGCGGAGGCCCCGCGACGCCGTCCCCGCGCCGCGCTGCCGGACTGGGGGCCGCCCGTGGCGGGCGGCGCCACCGTCACACGCCTGCGAACCACTCGTAGCCCTGGTCTTCCCAGTACCCGCCGGTCCGCACCGGGAGGAAGCTCACCTCGGTGAGGTACTTCACCATCTTGTAGCCGAGCTTCACGGCGGAGTAGAGGCGCAAGGGCGCGCCGTGCTCCCGCTGCAGCGGCGCGCCGTTCATCCCGTACGCGAGGATCGTCTGCGGGTGGAGCGCGCTCTCGAGGTCCCAGGACGACCAGTACCCGGAGTCGAAGGAACGGAACTCGACGTAGCGCGCCCGCCGGTCGACGCCGGCGAGCCGGGCGAGCTCGGCGAGGCGGACGCCGTCCCAGGAGGCGACCGCGGACCACCCCTCTACGCAGTGGTGGCGAACGCGCGTGCGCGTGGCCGGGAGGCGCCGGAGCTCCGCGACGGACAGGGTGAGCGGGCGCGCGACGAGTCCCCGCACCGCGAGCGCCCAGCCGGCGGGCGCGACGGGGAGCTCCCTCGAGATCTTGTACGCCGGGAAGTCCTCGGGGGCGCTCTCCTCCCCCTCGGAGAGCTCGGGGGCGAGCCGGCCCGGATCGAACAGCGCGCGCTGGAAGCGCTCGTTGACGTTCTCCATCAGGCCGAGGAACCCCGCGTGCGGGCGATCGCCGTCGCACGCGAGCCCGCCGAGCGCGAGGAGCCCGGCCGAGCGGAGCCCACCCGAGAGGAAGTTCCGTCGCGTCGAGCTCATGGCGCCTCCTCCGGGAGCCGCGTCTCCCGCGGAGCCCGGCGCTCCTCCGGGCCGAGGTCCCGCCCGACCGTCATGCCGGCGAGCGTCCGCGGGTGGAGCACCACCTGGACCACGTGGACGACGGTGAAGAGCGCGAGCCCCGCGAGCACGAGCAGGTGAATGGCGCGGGCGGCGTCGTAACCGCCGAGGAGCGCGGTGAGGAGCGAGAGCTGCACCGGCTTGTACATGGCGAGGCCCGAGAGGACGAGGAGCGGAGCGGCCGCGAGGACCCCCGTGTACGTGAGCCGCTGCATGCCGTTGTAGAGGCCGACCGGCGGCGGAGCCTCCCTGCGCAGCCGCAGATCGTGGAGGAGGGTGCCCCACGCGTTCCGCGCGTCGCGGCGCGGGGAGAAGAGCCGCCGCCGCCACTCGCCGCTCGCGAAGAGATACACGCCGTAGACGAGCGCGTTCGCGACGAAGAGCCAGGCGAAGGCGAAGTGCCAGTGTCGCGCCCCGGCGAGCCACCCGCCGATCGTCAGGGCGTCGGGCGGGCGCATGCCCTGCAGCAGATACCAGCCGTAGTCCCGGCCGCGCTCGCCGAGGAAGGGGTACGCGGCCAGGATGCGGAGCCCGCTCCCGGCCATGACGACGAGGAAGACGAGGTTGGCCCAGTGGGTGGTCCGGATGAGCCAGGGCTGCTTGGAGCGAGGCATCGCTTCGGGAGGTACGAGGGAGGCGGGGTTTCGTTACGCGCCGGGCGGGGGTGCGGCGTACGGCGGGCCGCCAGAGCCCATCGGCTAGAATCCTCTAATGCCATCAACTCCCCGCGGCGCCCCGGGAGCGCCGATGCGAACGCTCGAGCGCGTGGTGATCTGCGGCGCGGGGGCGGTGGGCAGCGCCTACGCCGAGCGCTTCCAGGACACGGACGGCGCGGACCTCTCCGTCGTCGCGGGCGGTGAGCGCCGCGAGCGCCTCCTGCGGGAGGGACTCACCGTGAATGGACGGCGCATCGACGTGCGGGTGATCGCGCCCGGCGAGCCGGGTCCGCCCGCCGACCTCCTGCTCGTCGCGGTGAAGCACCCCCAGCTCGCCGCCGCGATCGAGGACGTTCGCTCCCGGGTGGGCGAGAGGACGATCATCCTCCCGCTCCTGAACGGCATCACGAGCGAGGCGGCCCTCGCGCGCGCGTTCGGGGCCGAGAAGGTGCTGCACGCCTTCGTGGTCGGCAACGACGTGGTCCGGGAAGGGACCCACGTCCGCTACGCGAACATCGGCCGGCTCGTCTTCGGCGCGGCCTCCAACGACCGGGGCGATCCGCGCGTGGTCGCGGTCGAGGCGCTCCTCGCGCGCGCCGGCATCCCCGCCGTGGTCCCCGCCGACATCCTCCGCGAGCAGTGGTGGAAGTTCATGCTCAACGTGGGGGTGAACCAGGTCTCGGCCGTCCTGCGGGTCCCCTATCGCGCGTTCGGCGCCGTCCCGGAGATCCGCGAGCTCACGCGCGCCGCGGCGCTGGAGGTGGTGGCGCTCTCCGCGCGCGAGGGGATCGCGCTCGGCCCCGAGGACGTGGAGCGCATCTTCCCCATCCTCGCGACCCTCGCGCCGGGCGGGAAGACCTCCATGCTCCAGGACGTGGAGGCCGGGCGGAAGACCGAGGTCGAGATCTTCGCCGGCGCGGTCGTCGAGCTCGGCCGGCGACACGGGATCGCGACGCCCGTGAACGCGCTCCTCGGCACGATGATCGCGGCGCTCGAGCGGCTCGCCGGGATCCCGGGCTGAGGCGCTCCGAGGCGCGCAAAGGCCCGGACCGGCCGGGCCGCGCGAGGTGCGCGGCCGGCCGGACCGGGGGAGCCCGCTCCGGGGGGAGGCGTGGCGGGCTCTCTCCCGTTGCGGCCGCTCGTGCTCAGGACGCCGCGTGGGACGCAGGCTTCGCGAGCCCCGCGAGGGCCGGGGCGACCACCGCGGTCCGGCCCCGGGCCGCGCGCAGCGCCTCGGCCGCCGTGTACACCGACGCGCCGAGCAGGACGAGGTCCTTCACGAGGAAGCCGAACGCGGGGCCCTGCGGCGACAGCCCGCCTGGCGTCGTGAAGAGGAACGAGAGCGTGGTCGCGAAGATGACGGTCGCGAGCGCGCTGCCGATCGCCGACGCCACGGGCGAGAAGCGCCGCGAGGCGATGAGGAGCCCCGCCGCGAGCTCGATGACGCCGACGAGGTTCGAGACGCCCTGGACGCTCAGGATCGCGTACAGCCAGCTCATGAACGGGCTGTTCGAGACGAGCGGCTGGATCGCCTTCGCCTCGAACCCGGCGAACTTCAGCCCGCCGAACGCGAGGAGCAGGAACACGACTCCATAGCGCAGGATGGCGGTGCCTGCGGCCTCGATCTTCGCGATGCGGTGCTCGACGTCTGCTGGGTTTCGCTTGTCCATCTGGTCCTCCGAGGGTTCGGGATCGCGGGCGCTGCCCGGGTCATGGCGCCGGGTGTCTCCGGCCGCGGGATCCGTTACGTCGCGCGCGAGCGCCGCCCGGACACGGCGGACACGGATCGGGAAGCGACCTGCTCCGCCGAGGTCGTGCGCGAGCGGGTCGGGCGAGTGACAATGATCGGCGGTGATCGTGGGATGGGTTCACCCGGGCCAGCAGGCCCTTGCTCGAGGCGCGCCATGATCGAACGGGTCGAGCTCGAGGAGCACGTCGGGCTCGACGACTACACCCGGTTCCTGCATCTCGCCGAAGGCGTGCGGCAGCTTCGGTCCGAGGCGGAGCCGTGCGTCCCGAAGCTCGCCGGGCGAAGGGTCTGGATGCTGAGCTCGACGCGGCAGGGCGGCGGCGTCGCGGAGATGATGCCCCGGCTCATCTCCATCATGCGAGAGCTGGGGGTCGCCACCGAGTGGGTGGTGATGCGGACGGACCGCCCGGAGTTCTTCGCGCTCACGAAGCGCCTCCACGCGCTCCTCCACGGAGAGGGCGACCCGCGCCTCGGTCCCTCGGAGCGGGAGCTCTACGAGAGCGTGAGCAGCGAGTGCGCCCACGCGTTGCGTCCGCTCCTCGCGCCGGGCGACATCCTCGTCGTGCACGATCCGCAGCCGCTCGGGGCGGGCGCGCTCCTGAAGGCGATGCCGGGGCTGCACGCGATCTGGCGCTGCCACATCGGCCTCGAGGTGGAGTCGCCCATCGCGAGCGCCGCGTGGACCTTCCTCCGGCCGTACGCCGAACGTCACGATCACGCGATCTTCTCGGCCCCCGAGTACGTCCCCGGGTTCCTCGCAGCGCGCGCCTCGGTGATGCGCCCCACCATCGACCCGCTCGGCCACAAGAACCGCGAGCTCTCCCCCCACAAGCTCGTGGGTGTCCTCTGCAACTCCGCGCTCGTCGCCGGCGCCCACCCCGTGCTGACCCCGCCGTTCGCGCACCCGGCGCTCCGGCTCCGGTCCGACGGCACGTTCGCGCCGGCGGATCAGCCGAGCGACATCGGGCTCCTGTTCCGCCCCGTGGTGACCCAGGTCTCCCGCTGGGATCGGCTGAAGGGGTTCCGGCCGCTGCTCGACGGGTTCCTCGCCCTGAAGCGCCGCGCGGGCGACGGGGCTCACCCTCCGAGGCACCGGCGCCGCCTGGAGATCGTGCGTCTCGTGCTCGCCGGGCCGGACCCCGCGGCGATCCAGGACGATCCCGAGGCGCGCGAGGTGCTGGCCGAGCTGACCGCCGCGTACCGGGCCCTCGAGCCGGGCGCGCAGGCGGACGTGGCCGTCCTGACGCTGCCGATGGCCTCGGTGAAGGAGAACGCGCTCATGGTGAACGCCCTCCAGCGCTGCTCCACGGTCGTGGTGCAGAACTCGCTGCGCGAGGGCTTCGGGCTCACGGCCACCGAGGCGATGTGGAAGGCGGTGCCGGTCCTGGGGACGCAGGCCTGGGGGCTGCGCCAGCAGATCCGCGACGGCGTGGACGGCCGGCTCGTCACGCACCCGGACGACCCCGAGGAGCTCGCGCAGGTCCTGGACGAGATGCTGGCGGACCCGAAGCAGCGCTTCGTCTGGGGGCAGAACGGGCAGCGCCGCGTCCACGACGCGTTCCTCGTGTTCGGGCAGGTGTCGGAGTGGCTGCGGGTGCTCGGCGAGTGCGACGGCCCGGCGCGGGCCGCCGCGAGCGACGCGGTCAGACCCGCCCGCGGACCGCGATGACGCGCGCGGGCAGCGAGAACGGCGCGGTCGGCGCGCCGAGGAGCTCGCGGTACGCCTCGCGGATCGCGGCGCGCCGCTCCTCGGGCTGGGCCACGAGGTAGCCGCCGGCCGGCCCGATCCCGAAGGCGAACGGCGCCCAGAGATCGTCGAAGTCGGCGTAGCGCTCCTCGAGGTCGATGTGGCCGGTCGCGACGTCGCGGAGGCCGGCGCGCTCCCACAGCGCGACGAGCTCCGGCATGCGGCGGAAGGGGAGCCGGGCGTCGTCGGGTGCGTTCGGGTCGAAGCGCCTCGCGGCCTCCCAGAACGTCCGGACGAGGGCGAAGCCCTCCGCCTGGAACGTACAGGCCGCCGCGACGCCGCCGGGACGGACCACCCGGCGCAGCTCGGCCGCCATCCGGTCCGGCTCCTTGACGAAGGTCAGCACGAGCTGCGACAGGGCCGCCTCGAACGTGCCGTCGGCGAAGGGGAGCGCCTCGGCGGACGCGAGGCGTACGTAGGCGCCCGGGACGCGCGTGCGGCACGCGGCGACGAACGACTCGGAGAGATCGACCGCCGCGACCTTCACCGCCCCGAAGCGCTGCGCCATCACGGCGGTGAGCCCGCCCGGCCCGCACCCCACGTCGAGCACGGGCCCCGCCTGCACGCCCGCGAAGTCGAGGAAGCGCGGCGCGAGCTCGCGCGAGTAACGCCCGATGTACCGGTCGTACGCGTCGGCCGCGACTGCGAAGGTCATGGACCCGGAGTTGAGCGCCCCCGCGCGAACGCGTCAAGGCGTGACCCCCGGAAGAGCCCCGTCGCCGAGGCGCGGTCGATCAGCGTGGTCTTGCCTGGCCGGAGCGCAGCACGTCGGCGACCCTGCGACGCAGCTCTCCCGGATCGCCCTTCGGCACCCAGCCGTCGATCGCGAGCCTCGCCGCGACCTTCCTGAGCGCCTGCTCGTCGTTGGACGAGTGGAGGAGGATGCGCACGCCGCGCGTCTTCTCCCGCCCCCGGAGGACCGCCACGAGCCCCTCGCCGGAGAGCGCCGGCATGTTCACGTCCACGAGGACCAGGTCGGGCGCGTTCAGGAGCACCTGCTGCGTGGCGCCGAACGCGCCCACGTGGACGAGGACCTCGTAGCCCTCCGCCTCCAGCAGCTCCTTCGTGCAGACGAGGTGCATCTCGTCGTCGTCCACGACGAGGATCCTGGCTCGGCTCATGGCGCTCTCCTCGGGGGCGGGGTGCCCGGCAGGTGAACGGTGAACGTGCTGCCCTCGCCTCGCCGGCTCGCGACCTCGACCCGGCCGCCGAGGAGCTCCGCGAGGGAGCGGGTGATGACGAGGCCGAGCCCCGTCCCCGGGTGCGACTTCGTGGCCGCGTCCTCGAGCTGGCCGAACGGGACGAACAGGCGCGGGAGATCCGCCTCGGCGATGCCGCACCCGGTGTCGGCGACGGACACCGCGGCGCCGCCCCCCTCCCCCCTCCCGACCCTCACGCGGATCGCGCCGCGGTCGGTGAACTTCGCCGCGTTCGACACGAGGTTCACGAGGATCTGGCGGACCTTCTGCGCGTCCGAGGCGACGACGGGCGCCCCGGCGGCCTCGACCTCCACCCTCACCGGCTTCTCGCCCAGGAGCAGCCGCGCCGTGGCCGCCACCTCCGCCACGAGCTCGGCGAGGTCCACCGGGCCGATCGACACGTCCATCCGCCCCGCCTCCACCTTCGAGAGGTCGAGGATGTTGTTGACGGTGCCGCGGAGCGTGGCGGCCGCGCGGAGCAGCATCGGCAGCTTCGCCCGCACCTGCTCGAGGTTCTCCCGCTCGCAGGCCATCCGCACCAGCTCCGCGAGCGCCACGATGGCGTTCACCGGCGACCGGAGCTCGTGGGTGGCGTGGGCGAGGAACCGGGACCGGAGCTCATCCACCTTCTCGAGATCGCTCGCGCGCGCCACCGCCGCCTCGCGCTCGAGCGCGGTGCGCTCGAGGGCCGCGCCCTGCTCCTGCACCAGCTCGCGAACGGAGGAGTACCCGAGGTACCGGCCCAGCGCGTCCACGACGATCACCTCGTCGTAGACCGACGCCGCGTCGCGCTCGAGCGCGCGCTCGACCGCGGTGGCGAGCGGGACGTCGTGGGGCAGCACGAGCGGGGCGAGGTCGGCGATGCGGGTCACCGGCTTCTTCGCGTACAGCTCGTGGCCGAAGTTGCGCGCGAGCTTCACGAGGAGCCGGCCGCGCGTGAGGAGCCCCACGGGGCGCTCGTCGGCGACGAGGGCGACGGCCTCCAGCTCCGGCCGTCCGAAGAAGAGCTGCGCCACGTCCTGCACCCGCTCCTCGGGCGCGACCCACGCGTCCCCGGTGAGGAGCCGACCGAGTGACGGCGGCGACCCGTCGCGCTCGGCGTCGGGGGTCCCGTCGGCGCGCTCCGGCGGGCGACCCGCGGCGCCCAGGCTCAGCGGCTGCGAGGAGGCGAGGCTCACGCGCGCACCGCCGTCTCGCACTCGACCGCGGCGAGGGTCGCGGGCTCGATGCGGGTGCCGCGCCGCACGACGAGGCGCGTGCCCCGCCAGGCCACGTCGCGGCGGAGGAGTCCCCACATCCAGGCCCCACCGATGACGAGGTCCTTCGCCGGGACGAGCGCGAGCTCGCGCACCCGGAAGCCGCACGGCCTGAGCGCCCGCGCCGACGCCCCGTCGAGCGCGGCCTTCGCCGCGCAGGTCGTCGCGAGGAGCCCGAGCGAGGCCGGCGTGCGATCGAGCAGGGCGGCCGCCGAGGCGAGCAGCACCGGGTTCAGGAGCGCCTGCGCGGAGTACACGAACGGTCCCACTGCCTGCCGCTGGAGCACGCTCCACCGTGCGTAGCGCGCCGCGAAGTCCCGGACCGTCCGGCGCTCGCTCACGTTCTGGATCGGCCGCTGCCCGACGGCGACGCGCTTCCCGAGCGCGCGGCCCACGAGGAGCCCGAGCACGTAGTCCTCGGCGAGGACGTCCTTCACCGCCTCGAAGCCCCCGAGCGCCTCGAGGTCGCGCCGCCTGAACGCCATCGACTTCCCCACCACGATGTCGCGACCGACGAGCCGCTTCGCGGCCACCACCCCCGGCGCGACCGAGCCGGCGAGGTGCAGGTGATCGAGGAGCGAGCCGACGCGCGCCTCGCCCACGCCGGCGATGGGGTGCGTCACGAGCCCGACGGCCTCGTCCTCGAGCAGGGCCGCGATGCCGGCGAGGTAGCCGGGCTCGACGCGCACGTTGGAGTCGGACACCACGAGCACGCCGTGCCGCGCGGCCCGCGCGAGCGTGACGAGCTGGTTCACCTTGGGGTTCAGGCCCGGCTCACCGCGCTGGAAGACGATCCGGAAGCGGCCCGGGAAGCGCTGCGCCGCCTCGCGCGCGGGCCCGAGGGCGAGGTCCTCGACGCTCCGGAGGCCGAGGAGCACCTCGTAGTCCGGGTAGTCGAGCGCGGCGAACGAGGCGAGGTTCGCGGCGAGGCCGTCGTCGAGCCCGCAGAGCGGCTTCAGGATGGAGATCGGCGGGGTGTGGCGCGGCGTCCGGGCCGGCTCCCGCAGGTGCCGCCGCAGGGCCACGCACTGCACCGAGAGGAAGACGAGGCCCACCGCCGCGGCCGCGAAGAGAGCGAGGGTCGGATGGCTCGGCAAGGAGGTCTCCCGTTCCGCGAACGCCGCGCGCGGGCGTCGCACCGGAAGATCCTGGACGGCCGGCGTGGCTCCGCCGCGACGGGCAGGTGACGGTTCAGCGTTGCTCGCCTGGGCGTGCCCGTCGCGCGCGGGCAGCGCCAGCGCCATCAGGCAGCGGCCGGCAGCGGCCGGGCGGCCGGCGCCGCGCTCGGGCGGTCGAGCTCGAGCCGGCGCTCGGCGACGATCCGGCCGTGCGCGTGGACGAGCACGCGGCAGGAGCAGAGCTCGGGCGTGCTCCCCGCGTTCATGACGTGGAGCGGCCGACCGGCGCGGGACGGCAGCACGACGGAGGACGCCGCGTGCCGGTGACCGTGGGCGACGAGATCGCAGCGGCCGGCGAGCGCCTCGAGCAGGTCCCGCCCGCGGGCGAGCTCCGCCGCGTTGGGCCAGCCGAGCCAGCTCGCGAGCCGCTCCGAGAGGTGATCCTCCGGGAGCGGGAGCAGGTGGTGGTGCAGCATGAGGGCGACGAGCGTGCCCGGCGGCGCCGCACGCACCGCGGAATCGACCGCGGCGATGTCGCCGTCCGAGAGCTCGCCATGAGCCGAGAGGAGCGCCCGGTTGTGGGGGGCCGTGGAGTCGAGCCGGACCACGTGCAGCCCGGGCCGCGCCTCGACGGCCACCCTGACGGGCGGCATGAGGCGGCGCGCGACGTCCTCGCCGAGCCGGTCGTGGTTGCCCGGCACGACGACGGTCCGGTCGCGGAGCGGCGCGAAGATCGCCTCGAAGGCGGCCAGCTCGGCGCGGCGTCCACGGTGGGTGACGTCGCCCGTCACGAGCACCGCGTCCACCTCGGCCTCGCGGAGGGCCACCGCCAGCCGGGCCACGTTCGCGTCCGTCCGCCGGTCGCGGCCGAGGTGCAGATCCGAGATGTGCGCGAGCGTTCGCTCCACCGGTCCTCCTGCCCCGGCAGCTCACTCCGCGCAGGTGACGCGCCGGTGGCGGGACGATCACGCCCTCGTGAATTCGCGCGCCGCGGACGGGTTCACGTCCCCGTCGCGTGCCCGTCCCGCTCTTTTCACGGAGCCCGCCTACCGTTCGCGCTCCCCCCCTGGAGGATCTCCATGACCGAACGCCGTATCCGACCCCTGCGGTCCCACGACTTCGCCGAGCTGATGCGCCTCGAGGAGGAGGTCTTCGGCGGGCACGGCGAGTCGGTGCTCGGGCCGTACTACGTGCGGCTCTGCTGCGAGTTCTTCGCGGACACCTGCTTCGTCGCCGAGGAGAAGGGGCGCGCGGTCGGCTACGTCCTCTGCTTCGTGCGCGGGCGCGAGGCGTACTGCACGACCCTGGCGATCGCCCCCGACCTGCAGGGGTCTCGCGTCGCCGTCCAGCTCCTCCGCGCGCTCGTCGCCGAGCTGGGGACGCGCGTCGACGCGTGCTGGTTCACGGTGAAGGAGGACAACGTCGCCGCGCGCGCGCTCCACGCCGCGCTGGGCGCCCGCGACGTCGAGATCCGGGAGGACTTCTACGGACCGGGCGACCGGCGGATCGTGTCGCGCATCGAGCGGGCCGCGTTCGAGCGCCTCGAGACGCGCATGCGCAGGCTCGGGATCGTGGAGCGCCAGGCGGTGATCGCGGGGGCGGCATGAGCGAGCTCGTCCGGCTCGCTCCCGCCGCCCGGGACCCCGCCTCCCGGCGCGTCGCGCGCGCGGGGGCGCGCCTCGCCGGGCTCGGCCTCACCACCCTCGAGACGGCCGGCCGGGTCCGCGGGCTCCCGAGCGTCGCATCGCAGGACGGCGCCCGAGAGCGCGCGCTCGTCCTCCGGGACGCGGCGCGCCGCGTGCTCGACCTCCACGGCATCGAGGTGGAGGCGGACGGTCCGCTGCCGTTCGGGCCGGTGATCCTCGCCGCGAACCACGTGAGCTGGCTCGATCCGCTGGTGGTCGCGAGCCTGCTGCCCTGCGCGCCCGTCTCCAAGCTCGACGTCGCGAGCTGGCCGGTGATCGGCACGATCGCGCGCGAGCTCGGGGTGGTCTTCGTCTGCCGGAGCGATCCGGCGAGCGGCGCGCGCGCCCTCGTCACCGCGGCGGAGACGCTCGCGCACGGGGTGAGCGTGCTCAACTTCCCCGAGGGCACGACGACGGACGGCACGGACGTGCTGCCGTTCCGGCCGGGGATGTTCGGGCTCGCCCTTCGCGCCCGCGTGCCCGTCGTCCCCGTGGCGCTCGCCTACGATCCCCCCAGCCTGGCGTGGGTCGGAGACGCCACGTTCCTCCCGCACTACCTGACGGTCGCGTCGCGCCGCCGCGCGCGCGCCGTCGTCCGACTCGGCACGTCGATCCTCCCCACCTCCGGCGATCGCGCCCGGGACCTCGCGCAGGCGGTCCATGCGGAGGTCGTACGTCTCCTGAAGGAGCCCTGATGCCACAGGCATCCGCGTTCGAGTACCTGAGCGGCGGGCAGATCCCGTTCTTCCGGCTGCCCACCGCTTCCGCCGCGAAGGTCCCGCCGGGGACGGCGGCGGTCCTCCTCGGCGTCTCGTTCGACGGCGGCACCACCTACCAGCCCGGCGCGCGGCTCGCCCCCTTCGCGGTGCGGCGCGTGAGCGCGCTCGTCCAGGGATACCACCCCGGCCACGAGCTGCAGGTGTTCGACGCGCTCCCCGCGGTGGACGGCGGCAACGTGGTGTTCCCGCCGTTCGACGCGGCGGCGATGCGCGAGGCGGTGCAGGCCTCCGTCGCGGGCGTGCTCGCGGCGGGCTGCGTGCCGTTCCTCGTGGGCGGAGATCACTCCATCGCCCTCCCCGCCCTGCGCGCCGTCGCCGCGCGCCACGGTCCCGTGGCGGTGGTCCACGTCGACGCGCACCTCGACACCTCCGGGCCCGAGACCTGGGGCGAGCGCTTCCACCACGGGACGCCGTTCCGACACGCGCTCGACGAGGGGCTCGTGGCGGAGGGGCAGCTCCACCAGATCGGGATCCGGGGGAGCTGGGGCGGCGCGGAGGATGCACACCCCGGGCGCTCGCGCGGCGCGCGCCTCCACCCCGTGGAGGTGATCTCCGAGCGTGGCGTCCGCCGGCTCGCCGAGGAGCTCCGCCTCGCGATCGGGGAGCGGCCAGCCTATGTGTCCTTCGACGTCGACGCGGTCGATCCCGCGTTCGCCCCCGGCACCGGCACGCCGGTACCCGGTGGGCTGTCCTCGCGCGAGGCCCTGGGGCTGCTCCGCGCGCTCGCGGGGCTGCGCCTCGTCGGCATGGACGTGGTGGAGGTCTGTCCGCCGCTCGATCACGCGGACCTGACGAGCCACCTCGCCAGCCACCTCCTCTTCGAGGGGCTGGCGCTCGCGGCGATCGCCCGGGCGGCCCGCCGCACCGCGACCGCGGAGGCCGGCCGGTCGGCGGCCCGCTGAGGAGCCACGTCGGGGAGCGCCCCGACCCGGCGGCGCGCGCGGAGCGCCGGCGTACTACACCCCGGGTGCACAGGAACGGAGGCGAACATGCCGGATCTGGGCTGGAAGAGGCTGCTCTGCCCGGTGGACTTCTCGCCGACCTCGGAGTCCGCGCTGCGCGTCGCCTCGGCGTTCGCGCGCGAGCTGGGCGCGGAGCTGACGCTGCTCCACGTGCGCAACGTTCCGGGCTCGTCGATCCCCGAGGGGATGCTCGAGCCCACCGGCGAGCTCGCGCACGACCTCTCTGCGCCCGCCGACCGGCCGCTCGAGGCGTGGAAGACCGCCGCCGAGGAGCTCGGCGTACGGCGGGTCGAGGCGGTCACCTCGGTGGGCGAGCCGGCCGTGGAGATCACGGAGCTCGCCCGCCGCGCCGCGTTCGACGCGATCGTGATCGCGACGCACGCGCGGTCCGGCCTGAAGCACGCGATCCTCGGCTCCGTCGCCGAGAAGGTGGTCCGGCTCGCGCCCTGCGTGGTGATCAGCGTGACGCCCGAGGCGGCGAGCCGGCAGGGCTGACCTCCGCGCCCCGCGACGCCGAGCCCTCCGCCCCGTACTGCTTCAGCTTCCGCTTGAGCGTGGCGAGCCCGATCCCGAGCTCCGCGGCGGCGCGCGTCCGGTTCCCGCCCGCCCCCTCCACCGCCGCGAGGATGTACTCGCGCTCGACGTCCTCGAGCGGGCGCGTTCGTCCCGCCGGCCTCGGCCGCGGCATCGCCGCCCGCAGCTCCTCCGGGAGATCCTCGACGTCCACGCGGCTGCCCCCGCTGAGCGCGACCGCGTGCTCGATCGCGTTCTGGACCTCCCGGACGTTCCCGGGCCAGTCGTGGCGGAGGAGCTGATCGGCGGCGCGCGGCGTGAACCCGGTGAGCCTCCGCTTCATGCGACGCGCGGTCTCCGCGAGGAACACCCGCGCGAGCGGCAGGACGTCCTCCGGCCGCTCGCGCAGCGGCGGCACTCGCAGCTCGATCACGCGCAGCCGGTAGAAGAGGTCCTGGCGGAACCGGCCGGCCGCCACCTCGTCGGCGAGGTTGCGGTTCGTGGCCGCCACGACCCGCGCGTCCACCGCGCGCGAGCGGGTCTCTCCCACGCGCCGGATCTCCCTCTCCTGCAGGGCCCGCAGCAGCTTCACCTGCATGCCCGGCGAGACCTCCCCGATCTCGTCGAGGAAGAGCGTCCCGCCGTTCGCCGCCTCGAAGAGCCCCGCGCGATCGCGGTCCGCGCCCGTGAAGGCGCCCCGGGCGTGGCCGAACAGCTCGCTCTCGAGCAGGGTCTCGGTGACCGCGCCGCAGTTCACCGCCACGAAGGGGCGGCCGGCCCGGGGCGACTCCTCGTGGATGAGCCGGGCGATCCGCTCCTTGCCCACCCCGCTCTCGCCCGTGATGAGCGCGGTGGACTCGACCTTCGCCACGCGCAGCGCGAGGTCGAGGACGCGGTGCATGGCCTCGCTCCGCACGACGAGGCCGGAGCGCTCCTCCGCGCCCGGGGCGAGGCGCGAGAGCTCCTGCCGGCGGGCGCGCAGCCGCCGCTCGGCGCTGCGCAGCGCGGCGCTGACGCCCTCGAGCGCGCGGTCCACCGACGCCTTGTCGTAGAACTCGAGGTCGGGCTCGATCGCCGCTCCCCACTCCTCGCGCGAGCGGCCGACGAGGTGGCAGGCCGGCGCCCCCGCGCCGCGGCAGCGATCCTCGACGCAGTAGATCGCGCGGCCGTTCGCGAACGAGAGGTAGCCGCTCGCGAACCCGGCGAGCGTCCAGCAGACGGGCGCGTCGGCCTGGCCGAGGTGGAGGAGGTGCTGCTCCGCCTCGTACGACTCGTGCCAGATCGCCTCTGCGAAGGGCGCGGGGCCGTCGGAGGCGGATCGGACCGGCTGCTCGATCACCACGAGCCCCTGCAGCATGTGGAGCCGCCCGCCGGCGATCTGCCACTCGCGCTCGCTCTCCCACGGGAACTCCGAGCGCAGGCTCTCCGCCGTGCGCCAGCCGTGGGCGTAGCCGAAGCGCGTGAGGATGCCGCGCGCCGCGGTGAGGCCGAGGGTGTCGATGAGCTCCTTGCGCAGGATGCCGAGCGCCACCGCGTCGAGCAGGAGCGCGCGCTGCCCGGCGAACCGGATGATCCCTCCCGCGGGATCGAAGGTGAGCAGCTCCCTGAGATCGAGGTCCATCGCGCGCATCGGCCGTCTCCCGCCCTGATCGAAGTGAGCCGGATCGTATCATTCTGAGCCGGTTCACGATCCCGGCCCTTCCGTGATCGCCAGTGTTTCCGACAGTTTACTGCCCCGGGGCCGTGGGCCCGCCAGGTGCAATCTCCTATCCCCGGACAACGAGCCCGGAAGGGCGACAGGAGAAAAGATGGCTCAGGAGAACTGGCGGGTCGACGGCGCGCACTCGGGCATCCACTTCACGGTCCGGCACATGGTGATCTCCAAGGTGCGCGGCAAGTTCACGCGCTGGAACGCGAGGCTCGCGCTCGACCCCGCGGACCTCTCCCGCTCGACGGTCGAGGCCGAGATCGAGGCGGCGAGCATCGACACCGGCGTCGCCGACCGCGACACCCACCTGCGCTCCGGGGACTTCCTCGACGCGCAGAAGCACCCCGCGCTGAAGTACCGGAGCCGCCGCGTCGAGGTGCTCTCGCCGGAGCGGCTGCGCGTCACGGGCGACCTCACGATCCGCGACACCACGCGCGAGGTCGTCCTCGACGTGGAGTACGGCGGCCGCGGCAAGGATCCGTGGGGCAACGAGCGGAGCGGCTTCACCGCGACCACCTCCCTCAACCGCAAGGACTTCGGCCTCACGTGGAACCAGGCCCTCGAGACCGGCGGCGTCCTCGTCGCGGATCGCGTGGACGTCGAGATCGAGCTGCAGGCCGTCAAGCAGGCCGCTGCGAAGGTCGGCTAGCGTCGTGACGCTCTGCCCCGAGCTGCGCCGCCTCGCCGGCGAGCACGCCCGCTGGCTCGCCAAGATCGCGGACCTGGGCGCGGCCGACGCGACGAGGAGCGCCGAGCGGCTCCTCGACCTGTGGGACGCGGAGATCCTGCCGCACTGCCGCGGCGAGGAGGACGTGCTCCTGCCCGAGCTGGCGCGGCGCGTCTCCGAGGCGGACGCCGTCATCGTGTTCACGCTCGGCGACCACGTGGTGCTGCGCCGTCTCGCGCGCGAGCTGCGCGCGGCGGCCGGGCCGGCGCGAGGGGCGGTCGCCGCGAGCCTCGCGCGCAAGCTCGAGGAGCACGCCGCCTTCGAGGAGCGGACGCTCTTCCCCGCCCTGCAGGAGACGCTCGGGTGCGCGCGCCTGGCGGAGCTCGCCGCGGAGCTCGCGCGCCGGGCAGGGAGCGCGGGCCCCCGGCGCGCGGCTAGATGAAAGGCTCGAGAGCCATGCACGACCCCACCCACCATGCGACCGGGCGCATGCCCGTCCTCTTCGTGGGCCACGGCAATCCCATGAACGCGATCGAGGACAACGCGTGGAGCCGCGGCTTCCGGGCGCTCGCAGCGGAGCTCCCCCGGCCGAAGGCGATCCTCTCGATCTCCGCGCACTGGTACGTGGACGGCACCTACACCACCGCGAACGACCGCCCCGAGACCCTCCACGACTTCGGCGGCTTCCCCGAGGAGCTCTACCGCGTCCGCTACCCGGCGCCCGGCGACGTCGCGCTGGCGCGGCACGTGGTCGGGCTCGTGGGCGAGCGGCGGTCGTCGCCGAGCCTGGAGTGGGGGCTCGATCACGGGACCTGGAGCGTGCTCGTGCACCTCCGGCCCGAGGCGGACCTCCCCGTCGTCCAGCTCAGCGTCGACGGCCGGCTCGCTCCGAACGAGCACCTCGCCATCGGACGCGCCCTCGCGCCGCTTCGCGACGAGGGGGTGCTCGTCATGGGCAGCGGCAACGTCGTCCACAACCTGCGTCACGCGTTCTCGGCGTGGTCCCGCGGAGACACGACGACGCCGGACTGGGCGCGCGCGTTCGACGCCGAGGTCGCGGACGCCGTGTCGCGCCACGATCGGACGGCCCTCGCCGGCCTGCTCGAGAGCGACCTCGGGCAGGCGGCGCATCCCACCCCCGACCACTACCTCCCGCTCCTGTACGCGGTCGGCGCGAGCGACCCCGGGGAGCCGGTGCGCTTCCCCATCGTGGGGTTCGACATGGCGTCGCTGTCGATGCGGTCGGTGGTGCTCGGCTGAGGATCGCTTCCCTTCCCCATCCTGCCCTCCTGCGTGACCGCGCCGGTCACAGTGTGGCCGGCCGCTCCCCTCCGCTGCGGCCGCCGCCCGGGGAATACGGGCCCGTTCGCGCGAATTTGGTCGGCACGCCTCCTGCTATCAGCCCCTCCGAACCGCGTCCGCCCAGGCGAACGCACATCCGACTGGAGAAGTCCCCGATGACCACCAAGTCCTTCCTCCTGCCCGTCGCGGCCGCGTTCGCCTTCGCGGCGGCGCCGGCGCTCGCCCAGCACGATCACGGCTCCATGCACGGCTCCATGCACGAAGGCGCGGCGCCCGCGAGCGCGGCGCAGGGCATCGCCGAGGGCACGGTCGCGAACGGCGTCCGCACGGTGAACCTCACCGTCACGGACAACGGCTTCGAGCCGTCGAAGGTGAAGGCGAAGAAGGGCGAGAAGCTGCGCCTCGTCGTGACGCGCAAGACGAACAGCACGTGCGCGAAGGAGATCGTCATCAAGGACCACGGCATCAACCAGCCGCTGCCGCTCGACAAGGCGGTCACGGTCGAGCTCGTGCCGGCGAAGTCGGGCGAGATCCGCTTCGCGTGCGGCATGGACCACGTCAGCGGCGTGGTCTTCGTCCCGTAACGCTCCGATCGGCCCGGCGCGGAGGTCTCGCGCCGGGCCGTCGTCTTCTCTCCGAGCTGCCGCGGCCCGACCTCCTCGCCGGCCGCGAGCGCCGCCTACTTCGCTTCCTTGCCGCGCAGCCGGTGGTAATCGGCCATCGTCTTCGCGTCCGCCGCCAGCTTGTCCGCGTCCTTGGCGAGCTGCGCGCAGTGCTTCTCCATCGTCGCGACGTCCTTGGGATCGCCCCGAGACTTCTTGTACTCCGCCGCCATCTTCCGGTGGATGTCGGCTTCCTTCCGCCACTCCGCCGCGTTCTCGTCGTAGATCTTCGCGAGCGCCGCGTGATCGGCCGGCGTCTCCGGCAACTTCATCATGCGGTCCTCGCGCGTGGGGTCGGCCGCAAGCCCCACGCTCGTCGAGATCAGGGCTGCCAGGAGCCCTGCCAGCATCACTGCCACGAGTCTCATGACTTCCTCCTGTTCCGGCGCGATCGCCTCCCCGCCGCTCCGCCTCACCCCGCGCCGCTCCTACCGGTACACCAGGGCGATCCCGATCTCTTTCCTGCATCAAGCGGGCGACACGGCGCCACTCCCGGTGGATTCCCCCGGGCGGCCGAGCCACGCGGAGCTTGCGGTCGCGACACCGAGACAGCCGGGGTGAGGGGCCTCACGCCGGCCGTCGGCCCGACCTCCGAGGCGTGATCCGCCGGGTTACGGTGTGGCCGCGCTGGCCGGGGCGACCGGCCCCGGGGCGCCTCCGGCCGCGCGGAGGGCCGCCGTTTCGCGCGATCCGCGCTCGGCCGGCCATGGCATGCCAGGTGCTAAAGGGGGCAGCGACCATGCAACCACACGATCCGACGGGCCACCCGCGACGACTTCTCGTGCGAGCGATGGCCGCCCTGCTCCTCCTCGCGCCTCAGGCGCGCGCGGACGCGCCGGCCGGGGCGGGCGCAGGCCTCGTGCTCCCGAGCGATCCGGTGCTCGCGGGCCTCCTCGAGCAGAGCCTCGCGGCTCGCCCCGAGCTCCGCCAGGCCGACGCCGCCGCGCGCGCCGAGCGAGAGCGCATCCCCCAGGCCGGCGCGCTGCCCGATCCCGTGCTGACCCTCGGGATCCAGAACGACGGCTTCGGCGAGATCATGGTCGGGAAGATGGAGACGAGCTTCTACCAGGTGATGGTGAGCCAGGGCCTCCCCTGGCCCGGCAAGCGCGGCCTGCGCACCGACGTCGCGCGCCTCGCCGCCGACGAGGCCGGCGCCTCGCTCTCCCGCGCCCGCCTGACGACGGAGGCCGACGTCCGCCGCGCCTACCTCGACCTCCTGCTCGCGCGGGATCGGCTGGACCTGCTCGCGCGCCTCGAGGGGATCTGGACCACGTCGGCCGGCTTCGCGCGGTCGCGCTACGAGTCCGGCGAGGGCGCCCAGTCCGACGTGCTCCGCGCCCAGCTCGAGCTGAACCGGCTGCGCCAGCGGCGCTTCGGCCTCGAGGCGCAGGAGCGGACCGCGGTCCAGACGTTGAACCGGCTGCGCGGCAGCCCCGTCGACGAGCCCATCCCGACCTCGACGAGCGTGCGCGACCTCACGCTCCCGGAGCTCCCTGCCGTCGACGCCGCGCTCGCGGACGCGCTCGCGCGCAGCCCGGAGCTGGCCCAGGCGAGGCTCGGGTCGGCGCGGGCGGAGAAGTCCGTCGCGCTCGCGCGGCGCGAGCGGTTCCCCGATCTGAGCGTGAACGCCGGCGTCATGCCGCGCGGGCAGCTCGAGCCGATGTGGCTGGCGAGCGTCTCCATCGGGTTGCCGGTGTGGTCGCACCGGAAGCAGAACCGCGCGGTCGCCGAGAGCGCGGCGCGGGCCGAGGCCGGCGCGAGCGCCGCCCAGGCGATCGAGCAGGTCCTCCGGCTGCGCGTCGCCGAGCGCCGCACGGCCTACGCGGCGGTCGCGGACACCGCCCGCCTCTTCCGCGAGGGCCTGCTCGTCCAGTCGCGCGCGACCGCCGAGAGCACGCTCGCGCAGTACCGCGTCGGCAAGGTCACCTTCGCCTCCGTGCTCGAGGCGAACGCCGGCTACGTCGCGGACGAGGACGGGTTCCTCGGGGCGGTCGCCGAAGCGCAGCGGATCGCCATCGGCGAGGCGGAGGTGAGCCTGGATCCGGTGGGCGCCCCGGGCGCCGGCGGAGCGATGGCGACGGGCGGGGTGCCCGGGGCGGGCGCCGCGGGCGGCGGAGGCGCGGGGGTGGCGAGCGCGGCGGCCGCGCCCTCCGCGGCGGCGGCCTCCTCGTCCGGCTCGATGACCTCAGGGATGTGAGACACGGAGAAACGATGAACACCGAGACGAACCACCCGAGCCCCGCTCACCGCCGCACCTTCGGCCTGCCTGCGCTCGTGCTCGCCGTCCTCGCCACCGCGGCGGTCGCCGGCGGCGCCGGCTTCTTCGTGGCGACGCGCGGGACCGGCGACGGCCACGCCCACGCCGGCGCGGCCACGGCGGCGAAGGAGCAGTGGCAGTGCCCCATGCACCCGAGCATCGTCCAGGACCACCCCGGCGACTGCCCGATCTGC
>NZ_JALCZB010000070.1:0-23494 GCF_022690745.1 Anaeromyxobacter sp. SG64
GAGCAGCGGCGGCGGAGCGCCGGCGCGCCAGGCGCCGCAGCACGGCGGCGGGAGCCGGCCGGCCCCGGCCCCGCGCCGCGACTGAGCGGACCCGCCTCGCTCGCGCGCGGCCTCCGGTGATCCGGGGGCCGCGCCGCGCTTCAGGAGGCTAGGGAGGCGCGACCGGATCGTCCGGCGCTCAGCGCGTCGAGATGCGGACCGTGGTCTTCATCTGGCGGCCGGTGTCGAGGTCGCGCGCGGACATCGTGAGGATCCCCTCGATGTTGACCTCGAAGAGGATCTCGAGCCGCACCTCTCCGGCGCGGCCCGGCCGCACGCCGCTGAAGGTGAACTCGCCGAGGAGCTCGTTGTCCACCGACCAGGGCTGATCGCCCTGGTAGATGCGCACCGCGAGCTCGCTCTGGCGGTCGACCGCGTTCGTGGCCGCGATGGTCCGCGCGTTGGGGATCGCGGCGTTGCGCGGGAAGACCACGTGCATCGCGCCGCCCGCCTGCTCGATGCCGATCGCCATGGGGATGACGTCGAGGAGCTGGAGCTTCAGGTCGGAGCTCTCCTGGAGCGACCAGCCGTAGAGCGCGGCCCCGATCCCCACCGCCTCGTCGGGGTGGACGCCCTTCGACGGCGGCTTCCCGAAGAAGCGCGTGAGCCGCTCCTGGATGACGGGCATCCGGGTCTGCCCGCCGACGAGCATGACCTCGTCGATGTCCTTCGCGGTGATGCCGGCGTCCACCATGACCCCGCCCATGATCTTGAGCGAGCGGTCCACGAGGTGCTGCGTGAGCGCCTCGAGGAGCTTGCGGTCGAACCGCACGTCCATGTTGAGGGGCTGGCCCTGCGGCGTCATCGTGATGAACGGGATGGAGAACGGCGCCTCGGTGCGGGCCGAGAGGTCGATCTTGGTGCGCTCGGCGAGGTCCTTGATGCGCTGCATCGCGACCGGATCCGACGAGAGGTCGATCCCGTGCTTCTTGCGGAAGTCGTCGAGGACGTACCGGATCATCGCGTCGTCGAAGTCGATGCCGCCGAGGAAGATGTCGCCGCCGGTGGCCTTCACCTCGAACACGCGGTCGCGGATCTCGATGATCGACACGTCGAACGTGCCGCCGCCGAGGTCGTACACGAGGACGCGCTCGTCGAGCCGCTTGCCGATGCCGTAGGCGAGGGCGGCGGCCGTCGGCTCGTTGATGATGCGCACGACCTCGAGCTCCACCAACGCCCCGGCCTCCTTCACCGCCTGGCGTTGCCGGTCGGTGAAGTACGCGGGCACCGTCACGACGGCGCGCCGGACCTTGAAGCCGAGGTGATCCGACGCGACGTCCCGGATCTTCGCGAGGATCCGGGAGGCGATCTCCTGGATCGAGAAGCTCTGCCCGTGGCAGTCGACCTCGACGTCGTTCCGGTCCCCCGCGTGGACGCGGTACTGGACCGACTGCTGCATCGTGTCGACGACCTCGTCCCGCGGGGCGCGCCCGATGAGCCGCTTCGTCGCGTAGAGGGTGTTCCGCGGGTTGAGCTGCCACTGGCGCTTCGCCTCGTGGCCGATGAGCTCGTTGCCCTTGTCGTCGATCGCGAAGATGGACGGGATGGTGTACTCGCCGCCCTTGTAGGGGATGAGCTTCACCTGACCGTCGCCGTGGGCGACCGCACCGCACGAGTTCGTCGTGCCGAGATCGATCCCGATGATGGTGTCGGGGGAGAGCCGCTCCATGCCGCGGCGAGGGTACTACGAAGGTGGGGCAGGGTGGAGTTCCCGCCCTCCTGCCGTGCGAGCGGACGCTCGCCCACACGGGGGGTCGAAAGGCGCAAGCGCTCCACCCGGGGGAATTCGGGTGAAGCGCCCCCCGTTGGACGGGACGTGCTCAAGACCCGCCTCCTTCCGAGCCTCGGCGGGGCCGCTCTCGTGGCCGGCCTCTTCCTCGTCGCCTCGCCCCTCCTCGGGCTCTCCTCTCCCGCCCGCGCCGGCAACCCGCGCGCGGAGACCGTCCACAAGGTGTTCCCGAGCGCGGTGCGCATCCGGATCACCGCGGGCGGCGAGGTCGTCCGCAGCGCCTCGGGGATCGCGTTCGCCCGCGAGGGCAAGCGGAGCTTCGTCCTCACGAACGCGCACGTCGTCGAGCCGGGCCGCGCCTGGCAGGAGCCCGTCCGCATCGAGGTGCTCCCGAGCGGGCGCGACGCGCACCTCGCCGCGAAGGTCGTCGCGACCGGCAAGCTGCCGGAGACGGACATCGCGGTCCTCGAGGTCGGCGCGGAGCTGCCCGTCACGCCGCTCGCGCCGGACGAGAGCCTCGACCTCGGCGACGATCTCGTGGTCATCGGCGCGCCGTTCGGGAAGGGGCTCTCGGTCGCGGCCGGAATCGTCTCCCAGGTCGAGTACGAGTTCCTCGAGAACGCGGCCGCGCCGCGGCGCGCCAAGTCGCTCAAGACCGACGCGGCCATCGGCTACGGCAGCAGCGGCGGCGGCGTGTTCGACGTCCCGCGCGGCCGCCTCATCGGCCTCGTCGAGGGCTACCGCACGGCGCGCGTGGAGTTCGGCAAGGACGCCGACCAGTACGCGTTCGACGTGCCGATGCCCGGCGAGACGTTCGTCGCCCCGGCCGCGAAGATCCGGCGCTTCCTCGCCGACCACGGCCTCGCGCGCCTCTCCGACGACGGCTCGGGCGAGGTCGCCCAGCGCGGCCGCGGCGGCACGCAGGACGCGCAGGTCGCGGCCGGGCAGGCGGAGGTCGCCGCGCGCACCCAGCCCGTGTCGCTGCCCGCCGCGCCCGGCGCGCTCTAGGCTTCGCTAACGTCCGGTCGCGCCAGTCCCCGGCGCGGCTGGACCCGGCGAGACGCTGCCCGGACCCACGCCGCTCGGGACGCTGGCGCCGCCGGTCCCGGCCCCGCGCCCTCCCTCGGCCGGCGGCCCGCTTCCGCCGCCTGGGCCGGTGCCCTGGCCGGGAGTGGACTGCGGCTCCCCGGCGGCCGGCCTGCGAACCTGCACCCAGTACGCGAGCGCGTCGGCGTTCCGCCCGGCCCGGAGCTGCGATCCGGGGACGAGATCCGCCACCGTCCCGAGCCCCGCCGACGTGTAGACCATGGTGTTGCGGTCGACCGTGAGCGTCACCTTGCCCCCCGCCGTCCCGACGGTGATCCGGTGCGCGTGCCCGTCCACGCCCTCCAGCACGCCGGAGATCTCCTCGAGCACCGCGCCGCGCGGGAGCGGCTTGTCGGGCGGCTGGGAGCGTTTCGCCGTCCCCGCCCCCGGCGTCACGGGCGCGGACGGCGGAGCGGCGGGATCGGGCTGCGCCCGTCCCGACGGCGTCGCCACGGGAGGCAGGGCGGGCGACTGCTGGGCGAACGACGGGAGCGCGGCGAGGAGCGCGGAGAGCGCGACGGCGGTCCGGAGCATGCCTGCATGTTAATCGCTCTCTCCGCCGGAAGTCGGGCCCCTGGAGTAGGATGCCGCCTCCGGACAGCCGGAGGGCGGATGGATAATCGGGTCAGCTGGGACGAGTACTTCATGAACGTGGCGCGCGTCGTCGCGACGCGCGCGACCTGCGATCGCAAGCACGTCGGCGCGGTGCTGGTGCGCGACAAGACGATCCTCTCCACCGGGTACAACGGCTCGATCCGCGGCCTGCCGCACTGCACCGAGGCGGGGCACATGATGGAGGACGGTCACTGCGTCGCGACCGTTCACGCGGAGGCGAACGCGATCATCCAGGCGGCGAAGAACGGCGTCGCGATCGAGGGCTCCGCGATCTACACGACCGCCTCGCCGTGCTGGCCGTGCTTCAAGCTCATCGCGAACGCAGGCTGCCACCGGATCGTGTTCGGCGAGTTCTACCGGGACGAGCGGATCTTCGAGTACGCGCAGCGGCTCGGGATCGAGCTCGTCGAGCTGAAGGTGCCCGCGCGGCCCGACGTGCAGCCGGCCGACACCGGCCACGCGCGGACGGTCACCACGTCGGTCAAGGAGTAGCGGCGCTGACCGGCTTCGCCGGCTCCGGCGCTGGCGACGCGACGCTCGCGGGCGCGAGCTCTCCCGGGGCGAGCGTCCGCAGGAGGTCCTCTCCCATCACCGCCGCGACCGCCGCGCGGCGGCCGGCGAGGAGCTGCTCGCGCGCGCGGAGCCGCGTCCAGGCCTCCGCGCGATCGGCCGGGACGGGGTCCGGGAAGGCGGCGAGCTCCGCGCGCACCTGCGCGAGCGCGCGATCGACCGCGACGACGCGGATGGCGGGCTTCCGGCCGGGCTCCTTGCGCCGGTCGATCTCCACGGTGTCGTTCTCCGTCCAGAGCGGCAGGAAGTCCGCGCCCGCCACCTCCACGCGCGCGACGCCCCGCCCGTAGTCGCGGCGCGCCAGCTTCACGCGCAGGAGCGCGCCGTCCCTCGTCGCCGCGACGGCCTCGGGGGTCACGCCCGGCACGTAGTTGCGCGACTGGTTCGAGACGAAGTTCCCGAGCGAGTAGGCGATGACGGCGGTGCGGCCGTCGGCGCGGCGGTACAGCTCGACGGGCTGCAGGACGTGGGGATGGTGGCCGAGGACCACGAGCGCGCCCGCGTCGGCGAGCCGGTGGGCGAGCTCCACGTCCTCGGCGCGCGGCTGGGGCGCGTACTCCTCGCCCCAGTGGAGCGACACGACCACCGCGTCTGCCTCGGAGGCCGCGCGGCGGACGCTCTCCACCGCCCCCTCGCGATCGAGCTGCGACGCCTGGAGGCAAGCTCGCGCCGCGGGGCAGGCGTTTCCGTCCTGGTTGAAGAAGTGGGCGTACCCGAGGAACGCGATCCGCATCCCCGCGGCGTCCACCGTGACCGGGCCGGAGGCGCGCCCGGACGGGCCCGCCCCGACGTAGCGCATCCGCAGCGCGTCGAGCCGCCGGACGGTCTCCTCGAAGCCGGGCCGCCCCTGGTCGAACACGTGGTTGTTCGCGAAGGAGACGAGGTCCACGCCGGCGTGCTGCAGCGCGGCCACCGCCTCGGGCGGCGCGTTGAACACGAACGGGCGCGTGCCCTGAGCCGTGGCGGGCGCCACGGGCGTCTCGAGGTTCGCGAACATGACGTCGGGCGCGGCGAGGAGATCGGCGACGGGTGCGTAGAGCCAGGAGAAGCCCGCGTCCGGGGCGCCGCGCCCGTAGGTCGCGGCGCACTGCTTCACCGCGTCGTGCATGAGGACGTCGCCGACCGCCCCGATCGTCACCTGCGCGACCGTGCGGACCGGCGGTTCCGCGGGCGCGACCGCTTCCAGGGCGCCTCCGCGCGCTGGCGGGGAGGGGGACGTCGACGGCGCGGGGGCCGCCACGGGCTGGGCGGCGCGGTCGGCCGGTCCGCGCGCTCCGGTCGCACAGGCGGCCAGGGAGAGGGCGAGGACCACGGTGACGGATGGGGCGGACGGGAACACGCGCACGAGGGCTCCGAGCTTTACCGGTATCATCCGAGCGGGCTTGAAAAAACGACCGTCGCGACGCATCTCAGGGCGCGACTTCCAGGTTCTCATCATGCACCCATTCGCCAGAGGCGCCGCTTTCGTCGACCGGTCCGGGTCGGTCGTCGCCGCCGACCCCGGCTTCGCAGCGCAGCTGGGGCTCGGGGCCGACGCCGACCTGACCGGAGCGCTGCGGACGCGCGCCGAGACGGCGCCGGAGCTCCGCGCGCTGCTGGCCGGGGACGGCCCCGCCATCGCGCGCGTGCCGGGGCCGGACGGCCAGGTGCTCGAGCTGCACCGCGTCCCGAGCGGGGAGGGGACGCTCCTCCTCGCCCGGACCTCGCAGGACGCCGAGTGCCTCGAGCACGCCATGCGATCGCAGGGGCTCACCCGGCTGGCCGCGGGCGTCGCGCACGACATCAAGAACCCGCTGAACGCGATGGCGCTCCAGCTCGCGCTGCTCGCGGACAAGCTGTCGTCGGCCGGAGACGCGGGCGTCGCCTCGGCGTCGCACCTGGGCGCGCTGCGCGATCAGATCGGCAGGGTCAACGAGGTGGTGCGCCGCTTCCTCGACGTGACCGATCCCTCCGCGCCGCTCGGCTACACCGACGTCGGCGCGCTCGCGGCGGACACGGTCAGCCTGTTCGGCCACGACGCCCGGCGGCGCCGCATCGACCTGCACGCGGACGCCGCGCCGGGCTCCGCCCGGACGCGCTGCGATCCGGGCCGGGTGTCGCGGCTCGTGCTCGGCCTCGTCTCGCGGGCGCTCGTCGAGACGCCGGAGGGCGGGCGGATGTCGGTTCGCGTGGAGCCCGAGGCGGCGAGCTTGCGGTTGACCATCGAGCACGCGGCGGGTGAACCGGACCCCGAGCTCGGGTATTACACGGACGTCGCGGACGCCGCGGCACGGGCGCTCGGCGGCGACCTCGCCATCGTGCACGAGGGCGCGCTGGAGCGCCTCACCTTGCGGCTCCCGAGGAACGATCGCGAATGAAATACCGGGTCCTCATCGTCGACGACGAGGCCGACAGCCGCGACGCGCTGGCGGAGCTGACGCAGCGCTGGGGCTACGACGTCCAGACCGCGAGCGACGGCACCGAGGCGCTCCGCCGGGCCATCGAGGGGCACCCCGACGTCATCCTCACCGACCTCGTGATGCCGAACATGGACGGGCTCTGGCTCCTGCGCGCGCTCCGCGCCGAGCTGCCGGACTGCCCCGTCGTGCTGCTCACCGGCCGGGGGACCATCCAGACCGCGGTGCAGGCGATCAAGGAGGGCGCCTACGACTTCATCGAGAAGCCGCTTGAGGTGCCGCGCCTGCGGCTCGTGCTCGAGCGCGCCCTCGAGAAGAAAGAGACGATGCGCGAGGTGCAGCTGCTGCGGCGCCGCATCGCCGCCCTCGCCCCCGGCACGGACATGATCGGCTCGGGCCCCTCGATGCAGCGGGTGTTCGAGCTCGTGAAGAAGGTCGCGCCCTCGACGGCGAGCGTCGTCATCAGCGGCGAGAGCGGGACCGGCAAGGAGGTGGTGGCGCGCGCGATCCACAACCTCTCGCCGCGCAAGGAGAAGCCTTTCGTCGCGGTGAACTGCGGCGCGATCCCCGCGACCCTCATCGAGTCGGAGCTCTTCGGGTACGAGCGGGGGGCGTTCACCGGCGCGGACCAGCGCAGGCTCGGCAACTTCGAGCTCGCGCACAACGGCACGATCTTCCTCGACGAGATCGGGGAGCTGCCGCTCGAGCTCCAGGCGAAGTTCCTCCGCGTCCTGGAGGAGCGCCGGTTCCGCCGGCTGGGCGGGCGCGCCGAGGTGGAGGTGGACGTCCGCGTCATCTGCGCGACGAACCGCGATCTCAAGGAGGAGATCCGCAAGGGCCGCTTCCGCGAGGACCTCTACTTCCGCCTCCACGTCTTCACGATCCAGCTCCCCGCGCTCAAGGAGCGGCGCGAGGACGTCCCGCTCCTCGTTCATCACTTCCTCGAGAAGTTCAACGGCGAGACCGGCAAGCACGTGCAAGGCGTGTCGCCCGCCGCGCTCGGGATCCTGCAGGGGTACGCCTGGCCCGGAAACATCCGCGAGCTGCGCAACACCGTCGAGCGCGCGATGATCCTCGTGGACGGCGACGTCATCGGCGAGGAGCACCTCCCGCCGGACATGCAGGCCTCCCGCCCGGAGGCGGCGACGCTGCGGATGCCGCTCGGGATCCCGCTCGACAAGGTCGAGAAGGAGTACATCCTCGCGTCGCTGCAGAAGAACGGCGGGAACAAGGCGCGCACCGCCGAGATCCTCGGGATCAGCGAGAAGACTCTCTACAACAAGCTGAACCGCTACGCCGCCGAGGCGCGCACGCGCGCGGGCGAGGCCGAAGGTCAGGTCCCGGCGAGCGGCGTGAAGGCCTGAGCCGCGGCAGGCGCGCAGGTTCACGGCCCCCCCGAGCTTTGCAGTGGGAGGGCCCCGCGCGAAGCGCGGGAGGGGCGAAGCCCCTCCGGCGGGGAACCTGCGCGCACCCGCGAAAGCGGGCGCGCAGGTTCACGGGCCCCGCCGAGCAGGGGTGGGGCCCCAGCGGCTTCGCCGCTGGGGCGGGGACGCAGTCCCCGTTAGATCGACATCAATGCGCGGCCTGCTGACCGGCGTCCGCCGCGGCGGCGCTCGGGACGGCGTGCCCTGCAGGGAGCTCGGGCAGCTCCGCCACGATCACGCGGCCGCGCCCCTCGCGCTTCGCGGCGTAGAGCGCCGAGTCCGCTGCGCCGACGAGGGCTTCCGCGGCGTCCTCGCGGAGATCGTCGCACAGGCAGGCCACCCCGAACGACGCGCCCACGTGGATCCGCTTCCCGCCGATCTCGAGCTCGGTCTCGCGCAGGCGCGCGCAGGCGCGCTCGGCGAACACCCGTCCCTCCTCGGCGGAGGTGTGCGGCAGGAGGATGACGAACTCGTCGCCGCCGTAGCGCGCCCCGAAGTCGGTCTCGCGCAGCTCCTCGCGGATCACCGCCGCGACCGCGGCGATCGCGCGGTCGCCGGCGGCGTGGCCGAGCTCGTCGTTGATCGGCTTCAGCTGATCCATGTCGGCCATCACGCAGGTGAGCGGCGTGTGATAGCGGAGCGCGCGCTTCACCTCCTCCTCCACGCGCGCGCGGAACGCGCGGAGGTTGGCGAGGCCGGTGAGCGCGTCCGTCTGGGCGAGCTCGCGCAGCGCGGTCTGGCTGCGCATGAGCCGTAGCGTCCGCTCGACGCGCGCGCGCAGCTCGCGCTCGGAGAAGGGCTTCTGGAGGTAATCCACCGCGCCGAGGTCGAGGCTGCGCACCTTAACAGCGTCGTCGCCGTGGCCCGAGACGAAGATGACGGGGATGTCGTTGGTCGCGGTGTCCGCGCGCAGCCGCTCGAGCGCCTGGAGCCCGTCGAGGCGCGGCATGAACAGATCCATGAGCACGACGTCCGGGTGCTCCGCGCGCGCGACCTCGAGCGCCACCTCCCCGTCCTCGGCCAGCAAAACCTCGTACTCCGGCTCGAGCACCTCGGTCAGCACCTCGCGCGCGTCCGCCTCGTCGTCGACGACGAGCAGCCGCGGGCGCGTCCCGGAGGGACGGGGCCGGCGCGCGGGGCGGGCGTCCGGCGCCGCGCGCACCGTCCGATCGAGGTCGTCCGCGACGCGGCGCAGGCGCGAGATCTCGCCGCGGTGCGCGTCGGCCTGTGCGGCGTCCGCCGCGAGCAGCTCCGCCGCGGAGCGGAGCTCGGCGGCCGCGGAGGCGAGGAGGGCGTCGCGGCGGTGGGTCGTCTCGCGGAGCCGGCGGTTCGCGTCCGCCAGATCCGCGAGGCCGCTCGGGAGCGCCTCGCGGAGGCGACGCGCCCGCTCCTCCGCGGGCAGGCCCGAGGCGGCGTCGATCGCGGCGAGCAGCGGCGCGAGCGGGTCGCGCGCGGTCTCGCCCACATCGGCGGCTCTCGGGTCCTGTGGCTTCACGGCCGGCGTTCGTCCGTTCGGGTCGTTCAAATGTAGTGGGGGCGAAGCAGAACGGCAGGCCTGACCCCTGCCGCAGACGCGCGGGAGACGCCTGCCCCCCCGGCGAGCGTCAGCCCGATCGGCGGGAGCTCGCGGGGCTCGTCCGCCATCAGTGCATCCAAGCGTACAGCGCGGCTGCGAGGGGGATCCACGGTATCCCCAGGAGGGCTGCCAGCGCGATCTTGAGCGCGCGGCGACTGCGCGGGGAGAGGCGGGTGGTGCCGGGGAGGGTGAAGACGGCGCGAGAGGTCACGCGACGCAGGACAGCAAGGGCGGTGCCGCGGGCCTGCGGCGCGCCCGGCGCGTGGAAGGTCGCGCGATCCCGAGGCGTTCGTGCGCGACCGCCGGGCGCGCGTGTCCTGCGCGCCACACGGCCGGGAAGAATTTCCGCCCACGCGCGGGAGCGGTCCGGAATATTTTGTGCGACGGAGGACCGCGAGATGGCCGGCGTCGTCGAGATCTACGGCAAGGATTCATGCCCCTACACCAGCGCCGCGCGTGAGGATCTCGGCGCCCGTGGTGTGGAATTCACCTACTTCGACGTGAAGAAGGACGCCGCCGCGATGAGGCGGTTCCTCGAGCTCTCCGGCGGCGATCGCCGGGTGCCGCTGATCGTCGACGCGCGCGGGCGCGTGTCGGTGGGTTTCGGCGGAAGCTGAGGGGTGTGACGCGCTCCCGGTCGGGAGCGAGGAGAAGAGATCGTCGCGCCCTCGAAGGCGCAGGAGCCCGGAGTCGAGGCGGGCAAGCGCAGCGAACGAGGACGCCCCCGGGATCGTGCGCCGCGCTCAGCGCCCGTAGATGGCGCGCTTGCCGCCGCGGAAGCCCGGGCCGCCCACGAACTGAGGCGGCGGGCGCTCCAGCATGAACTGGAACCACTGCTCGCCGTACACCTTGCCGAGCTTCAGCTTCTTCCCGTTCTGGAGCAGCTGGAGGGAGCCCTTCAGCTTCTCGTCGGACGGGTTCGCCTGCACGGCGCGCCCGAGCACCGCGATCGCGTCCTCGTGCCGGCCGAGCTCCTCGAGGATCCAGGCGTACGCCGACCAGAGCACGCCCTCCTTCTTGTTCGTCTTCACCGCGTCCTCGAGGACGCGCTTCATGCCGTCGAGGTCACGCCGCTTGTAGCGGACGACGCCCAGCATCCCGCGCGCGATCCAGTTGCGCGAGAAGCTCTTCTCGAGGTGGGGGAGGGCGGCGTCGAGGTCCTGGCGGATGAAGAGCAGGATCCCGATGTTCGAGTGGAGCTGCGAGGCGACGAGGAACTGCCACGGCGCGAGCCGGAACCCGCCCTGGAGCGTCTGCACCGCCTTGTCGAGCTTCTGGGCGCGGACGTCCGCCTGCATCCCGTCGAAGACGGACTCGAGCTGCTTCCACGTCCGCCGCGCGAGGACGAAGTAGGCGATGGTCGCGGCGAGCAGGGCGGGGAACACGGCGGCGGCCCAGCCGAAGCTGGTCCCGATCGCGATCGCGGCCCCGACGACGAGCCCGATCCCCAGGCTGATGAGGAGGTTGTACATGACGTTCCCGGTGGAGGTGCGGGGTACGGATACACGTGGCCGCGCCCCTGCGGCAAGGGAAAACGCGGGCGCGCGGGGCCCCGCGAATGGCCCTCCCCGGACTCGAACCGGGACGGGGGATCACCCCACTCGATTTTGAGTCGAGCGCGTCTACCGTTTCGCCAGAGGGCCGATGGCGCCGCGGAACCTAGCAGAAAAATGGATTGGGCGCATGACCGGGGGTCTATAATGCCGGCCAAAGCTCGATTTTGCGCGGTGAGCAAACTGCGCAATCGATCCCGACAGGAGACGCCCGATGGCCCGCCCGCCCGCCCAGACCTCGCTCGACGCCGCAGTTCGCGCGGCGATGGAGCCCGTCGTGAAGCGCGCATCCGCCGCGATCGCGCGCGCCGTAGCGGAGATGGCCGCGTCCCGGCTCGAGGCCGAGCTCGAGGCGGAGGTCGCGCGCAAGGGCGGCAGGGGCCGCCGTCGCCGCTCCGTGAACGGCGCGTCGTCGCGCCCGCGCGGAGAGATCACCCGCTGGGCTGCCGATCGGCGCGCGCGGCGCGTCCCCAACTTCGTCATCGACATGACGGGCCTGAAGACGAAGAAGCAGATCGTCGCGAAGTTCGGCGACGGCGTGGTCTTCGAGAAGGGCAAGCCCGCGCCCAAGCCGAAGGCGTAGCGGCGCACGGGGTCCGCGGGTGCGCCCCCGGACGCCGTGAAGACTCCGGACCGTCGCGAGAGGTGCCGTCGTCGCGCTCGCAGCCGGCGCGTCGCGGTCCGGTGATTTCTTCCTCAGGCGCTGTCCTTCTTCGCGACGGGCTTCGCGGGCGCGGCGGCGCTTCCCGCGTCCGTCTTGGCGGCGGGGGCCGCCTGGGCGGCCTCCGGCTTCGGGCCGGTCCCCGTCGGCGCCTCCGGCTTGGTCTTGGGCGACGCGTAGAGATCCGAGTACCAGCCGCCGCCCTTGAGCTGGAAGCTCGTGCGCGAGATGAGCCGCGCGAGCTTAGGCGCCCCGCACTCGGGGCAGGCCGCCGGCGCGGGGTCCGACATCCGCTGCATCACCTCGGTGAGGCGCCCGCACTCCTCGCAGACGTATTCGTAGATGGGCACGACGAGATCCTAGCGCGGCATCGTGCGGCTAGCCGCGCCGTGGTGGCCGGCCGCCGCCGCGCGGGCCGGGGCCACCCCGAGGCTTTCCGCCCGGGTGGGTGCGCGGTCCGAAGCCGGTGCGAGGGCCGGGGCCGGTGCGGGGGCCAGGGCCGGAGCGAGGGCCGGGGCCGGAGCGAGGTCCGGGGCCGGTGCGAGGGCCGGGGCCGGTGCGAGGGCCCGCGCCGGAGCGAGGGCCACCGGGGCCGGTGCGGGGGCCGAAGCCGGAGCGAGGCCCGAAGCCGGAGCGCGGTCCACCGGGGCCGGTGCGGGGGCCAGGGCCGGAGCGCGGGCCGGGGCCGGTGCGAGGTCCGAAGCCGGAGCGAGGGCCACCGGGGCCGGTGCGAGGGCCAGGGCCGGAGCGAGGTCCGAAGCCGGAGCGAGGGCCGGGGCCGGTGCGGGGGCCGAAGCCGGAGCGAGGGCCACCGGGGCCGGTGCGGGGGCCGGGGCCGGAGCCGGAGCGAGATCCGAAGCCGGAGCGAGGGCCGGGGCCGGTGCGAGGGCCGGAGCCGGTCCGAGGGCCGAAGCCGGTGCGAGGGCCCGTGCCGGAGCGAGGGCCACCGGGGCCGGTGCGGGGGCCGAAGCCGGAGCGAGGGCCACCGGGGCCGGTGCGGGGGCCGAAGCCGGTGCGAGGGCCACCGGGGCCGGTGCGGGGGCCAGAGCCGGAGCGAGGTCCGAAGCCCGAGCGAGGGCCGGGGCCGGTGCGAGCGGCAAATCCGCCGCGGTCACCGGGACCCGAGCGCGGCCCGAATCCCTTGTGCGGACCGCGCCGATCTTGTCCGCGCGGCTGCCCGCCGGTGGGCTCACCCCGGGAGCGCGATGCGTCGGGGGCGCCGCGGCGGAACGGGGGAGGGCTCACGGAGTCGGCGGAGCCGCGCGCCCGCTCCGGGCCTCCGGCCCGCGGACGATCGCGTCGCTCGGTACGCTCGTTTCCGTCTCGAGCGCGGTCGGAGCCGAACCGGCGCCGCTCCTCGAAGCGCGAGCGGCTCTCCCGAGCGCCGCCGCCCGGGCGGGCCTCGTGGCGCGGTGCTCCGCGCCGGCCGCGGTCCGAGCCGGTCGGGCCGGACGGCGCGCCCGTGCCCAGGTCGGCGGGCCCGAGGTCGAGGCCGAACCGCAGGGAGATCGCCCCGACGGTCTCGTAGGGCAACGAGAGGCTCCGCGAGAGCGCCGGGCCGAGGGACTCGCCGCTGGCGCGCAGCGCGCGGAGGTGCTCGGGGAGGCGGGCTCGGAGATCCGCCTCGATCTCCTCCAGCAGCCCGAGATCCCGCAGCCGCTCCTCCTGCGCGAGCAGGAGGTGGATCCGCTCCGAGAGCGTCGCGCGGGAGCGGAGATCCGCCCTCCGCTCCTCGCGGATCCGCTCCGCGTCCTCCGCGGCGCCGAGCCGGGCGAGGGCGGCGTCGAGCCCGGCCTCGTCGAGCCCCAGCGCCGCGGCCGCGGCGGCGCGGGATCCGGCGGCCGCGCGCAGCGCGTGCAAGAGCTCGTCGTGCTCGCGCCGCTCGAACACGCGGGCGAGGCCGTGGTGATCGATGAGGGCCGCGAGATCGGCGTCGGTGGGCGTCGCGCCGCCGGGGCCGCGCCAGCCGGCCTGGAGCTCGGCCAGGATCGCGGCGCGGCGCGCGCCGTGGCGGCGCAGGAGCCGCTCGAGCACGGCGCGGCCCTCGTCGCGGCGAAGGTCGTCGAGCGCGGGGAGAGGCGGCGGAGGCTCCGGGGCGACCTCCACGCGATCGCGCGCACGGTGGACGACGATCCCGGGCTTCTTGCGGCCGCGGCCCGGCTTCGCGCGAGGCGCGGGCTGGTCGGACGCGGCGGCGGCGGCGGGGGGCGCCGGCGCGACGGGCTCGTCGGCCGCTTCCCGCGGGTAGCGGGCCTCGCGCTCACGCTCCGCCGCGGTCTCCGCGGGCGTTCCGCGCGCGATGTCGGCGAGCGCGTACGGGCCGAGCGGCGCCGCGGGAGGCGGATCCGCGAGGAGGGCGCGCGCGGCGAGCAGCTCGTCCCAGGACAGCGGCGACAGGGCAGCGCGGATCTCTCGCGTCCCGGCCTGGCGGCCGGCTTCGGCGCACCAGCGGGCGACACGCTCGAGCAGCTCGGGGTCGATCTCGGCCATGGCGGGCGGAACGTGCGCCGGGGCGCCGCCCGAGTCAAGGATCCCAGGCGATCGCGGTTGCCGCTCGCCCGCGCGCGTGGTTCACTGCCGCGCATGTCACCCGGGATGAAGGACGGCGGGACCGGCCGAATCCCCGCCGCCGTCCGCTCCCTCCGCTGGATCCTCTTCGCGCTGCTCTTCGCCGCCACCGCGCTGACGCTCCTCGGCGTGCCGGAGCTCGCGCGATCCGTCGCCGGGAGCGGCTGGCCTCGCGCGGCGCTCGCGGTCCCGGCGGTGGTCCTCGCGCTCTTCATCGGGGGCTACGCCGCGTACCGCTTCGTGCTGGTGCGCGCCGGGAGGTACTCGGCGGGGAAGGCGCTCGTGCAGGTCGGGCTGATGGTGCTCGTCCTGGCCGTCATCACCGGGGTCGTGCTCGAGCTCGCGCAGGGTTACCGGGTCGAGCTCGCGCCTCCCGTCGAGCTCGCCGGACCGCTCCGGTCGGCCGATCCGGCCACCCGCGCGCTCGCCGCGGAGGTCGCTCGCCACCGCCCCCGAGAGGCAGGCGTGCGAGCGGTCCCGCGCCTGATCGAGCTGCTCGACGACCCCGCGCCGGAGGTCCGCCGCGAGGCGCACGCCACCCTCGTGGCGCTGGCCGGACGTGACGCGGGCGGGGAAGGGCCCGGGGCTGCGGCGCGTTGGCGGGAGTACTGGCGCGACGCCGCGCCGGAGCGCTGAGCCCCGCCGGCGGCGGACGACACCGCAGGGGCTTGCCTGGGCGGCGTCAGTCTGATACTGAGAATCGTTATCAGGATGACCGACGCCGATCACGACCTCCGGGGCAGCAGGACGCGCGGGCACGATCGCCCGCAGGACGCGGGCGCCGCCGCGGCCGAGCTCGCCGCGTACATCGAGCGCAAGGGCCTCAAGCACTCGCGGCAGCGCGAGCGCATCGCGCAGGCCTTCTTCGCCGTCCGCGGTCACGTCACGGTCGAGGAGCTCGTCGCGCACGCGCGGCGCGACGACCCTCGCGTGAGCGTCGCGACCGTGTACCGGACGATGAAGCTCCTCGTCGATTGCGGCCTCGCCTCGGCGCGCCAGTTCGGGGAGGGCCAGACGCGCTACGAGCCCTCGGCGGGGCGCGCCCACCACGATCACCTCATCTGCACCGGCTGCGGCGACATCGTGGAGTTCGCGAACGAGAAGATCGAGTCGCTGCAGGAGACGGTGGCGCGCCGGCACGGCTTCGAGGTCGAGAGCCACAAGCTCGAGCTGTACGGCCGCTGCGCCCGCTGCCGGAAGGCCGCCCCCGTGCGCGAGGAGCGCGCGTGACCCCTCCCGCCCCGGCTCCGGCTGCCGCGCGCGCCGGCGAGCTCGACAAGAAGCAGGTGGTCGCGGCGAACCGCGCCATCATCCTCGTCGGCAACCCCAACGTCGGGAAGAGCGCGCTGTTCGGCGCGCTCACCGGCAAGTACGTCACGGTCTCGAACTACCCGGGGACGACCGTCGAGGTGACGCGCGGCTCGGCCACCATCGAGGGGCAGCCCTGGCACGTGATGGACACGCCGGGGACGAACAACCTCATCCCCATGTCGGAGGACGAGCAGGTCACTCGCGACATCCTGCTCTCCGAGCGCGGCTACGCGGCCGTGCAGGTCTGCGACGCGAAGAACCTCCGGCGCGGGCTCCTGCTCGCGACGCAGCTCGCCGAGGCGGAGATCCCCTTCACCCTCGCGCTCAACATGGCGGACGAGGCGGCGAGCCGCGGGTTCCACATCGACGTGGAGCGGCTCTCGCGCGACCTCGGCATCGACGTCGTGCCGACCGTGGCGGTCCAGCGGCAGGGGCTCGCGGCCCTGCAGCAGCGCATCGCCGCCGGTGGCCGCGCCTCGCCCTTCCGGCCCCGCTACGACGACGCGATCGAGGCGGCGCTCGCGGAGATCACGCCGCTCATGCCGCGCGGCGGCTTCGGCGCCCGGGCGCTCGCCGTCATGGCGCTCGTGGGCGACGAGTCGCTCCGCCCGCAGCTCGCCGCGCACGTCTCCGAGGCGGACCTCGCCCGGATCGACGCGATCCGGCGCACCGTGGCGGCACGCTACCCCGAGTCGCTCCGCTTCGTGGTCGCGCGCCAGCGGCTCGCGGCGGCCGACCGGCTGCACGACGCGGTCGTCACGCGGGGCGGCGCCACCGCGGCGAGCGGCCTCGGCCGCAAGCTCGGCACCTGGTCCACGCACCCGCTGTGGGGGATCCCCATCCTCGCCGTCGTGCTCTTCGCGGCGTACGAGTTCGTGGGCGTGCTGGGGGCCGGGACGCTCGTCGACTTCCTCGAGAACACCGTCTTCGCGAACTACCTCGTGCCGTGGATCACCGCCGCGGTGCGGTTCCTCGTACCGGACGGCCGCTTCGAGAGCTTCCTCGTCGGTCCTCCCGGCGCCGACGCCGTGACGCAGAACGGGATCCTCATCGGCAAGTACGGGATCGTCTCGATGGGCCTGTCCTACGGCATCGCGATCGTGCTGCCGATCGTGACGACGTTCTTCATCGCGTTCAGCATCCTCGAGGACTCGGGCTACCTGCCGCGCCTCGCGGTCATGCTGAACAAGGTGTTCAAGCGGATGGGCCTGAACGGCAAGGCCGTCCTGCCGATGGTGCTCGGGCTCGGCTGCGACACGATGGCCACGATGACGGCGCGCATCATGGAGACGCGGAAGGAGCGGGTCATCGTGACGCTCCTGCTCGCGCTCGGCGTGCCGTGCAGCGCGCAGATGGCGGTCATCTTCGCCATGACCTCCAAGCTCCCGGTGGCGGCGACGGCCTGGTTCGGGGCCACGGTGCTGCTCGTGCTGTTCCTCGTCGGCTGGCTCGCGGCGAAGGTGCTGCCCGGCCGCGGCTCGGACTTCATGCTCGAGCTGCCGCCGCTGCGCGTGCCGCAGGCCGGCAACATCGCGGTGAAGACGCTCGCGCGCATCGAGTGGTACCTGCGCGAGGCGCTGCCGCTCTTCATCGTCGGCACGCTCATCCTCTACCTGCTCGACCGGTTCGGCGGGCTCTCGTTGCTCGAGCGCGCCGCGTCGCCGCTCGTGGTCGGGCTGCTCGACCTGCCCAAGGAGGCCGCGGCCGCGTTCATCCTCGGCTTCCTGCGGCGCGACTACGCGGCGGCGGGCCTGTTCCTCCACTACCAGCCGTTCATGGACGGCGGCGGGCTCACCCGCTCGATGCAGATCGAGATCGTCGTGGCGCTCGTCACGATCACGCTCTTCGTCCCCTGCATCGCGAACTTCTTCATGATCCTGAAGGAGCGCGGCTGGAAGACCGGCGTCGCGATCATGGGGTTCATCGTGCCGTTCGCGGTCGGGGTGGGCGCGGTGGTGAACCAGCTCATGCGGTGGCTGTACTAGGAGGCGCTGGTGGCGGCCCTCGTCGAGAAGATCGAGACGTGCCCGCTGTGCGGGACCCGCTTCGACGCGATGGGGCAGGGGTGCCGCCCGAGCTGCCCGATGGCGAAGGGCTGCCGCGTCGTGTGCTGCCCCTCGTGCAGCTACAGCTTCCCGCAGGAGGCCGGGCTCGCCGGCGGCCTCCGGCGCCTCATCGACCGGCTCAAGCGCGACAAGGACGGGAGGAGCGACTTTCCGTGAATAATGGGACGGCGACGCGGCGGCTCGAGGAGATCCTGGAGACCGCCTACACCCAGCGCGAGGCGGGCCGCGACGCGGCCGACCAGATCCTGGCGGCGGCGGAGGCCGAGCACGCGCCGGGCGCGGGCCGCGCGGATCTCGAGGAGCTCGCGCGCGCGGGCCTCCTCCGGCTCGAGGGGGCGCACGTCCACCTCACGGAGGAGGGCGAGCGGCGCGCCCGCGACGTCGTGCGCCGGCACCGGCTCGCGGAGCGGCTCTTCCGCGACGTGCTCGATCTGGCGGAGGGCGTCACGGAGCAGCAGGCGTGCGAGCTCGAGCACATCCTCTCGCCCGAGGCGACCGACTCCGTCTGCACGCTGCTCGGCCACCCCCCGACCTGCCCCCACGGCAAGCCCATCCCCCCGGGCGGCTGCTGCGGCACCTACCAGAAGACGGTCCGGCCCTTCGTGACCGGGCTCCGCAGCTTCGAGCTCGGCGCGTCCGGCCGCATCGTGTTCATCGCGCCCAAGTTCCACGACCGGATGGATCGGCTCGCCGCGCTGGGGGTGATCCCCGGCAGCACCATCCGGCTCCACCAGCGCTCGCCGTCGTACGTCATCGAGGTCGGCGAGACCACCATCGCCCTCGATCCCGAGATCGCGGGCGAGATCTACGTGAAGCCCGTCGAGGCTCGTTCGTCGTAGCCGAAGCGCAGCTCGAGTCCCCACCCGGAAAGGCGCAGGAGAGAGCCCCGTCGCGGGCCACAAGTGAGAATGCAAGTCAAGATCATGGTTGTCGTGGCCGTCCTGCTCGCCTCGGCGGGCGCCCGCGCGGACGACGCCGCCCCCGCCACCCCCGCGCCGGCGAGCGCCGAGAAGTCGGACGCGCCCGCCGCGAAGGGCGAGGGCGAGGCCGCCACGAAGGAGGAGGTGAAGGCGCTCGCGGAGGAGCTGCGGCGCCTCAAGCTGGAGATGGGCCTCAAGGACGTGGAGTACGCCTCGTACGCCGGGATGGGACCGGCGGCGTCGAAGGTGTACTTCGCGCCGAAGGGGCTCTCCATCGGCGGCTACGGGGAGCTGTTCTACCGGAACCGCCTCTCCGGGGGACCGTCCGACTCGGACCTCTACCGCGTGATCCTCTACACGGGCTACCGCTTCACGCCGAAGATCCTCTTCAACGCCGAGATCGAGTACGAGCACCAGCACGAGCTCTCCGTCGAGTTCGCGTACCTCGACTTCCTCCTCTCCGACGCCGTCGGCGTCCGCGTCGGCAACGTGCTCGTGCCGATGGGCTTCCTGAACGAGCTGCACGAGCCGCCGTTCTTCAACGGCGTGTTCCGGCCGGAGGTGGAGCGGAACCTCATCCCGTCCACCTGGAACGAGAACGGCCTCGGCGTCCACGGCGCGGTCGGCCCGGTCCGCTACAAGGCGTACGCGCTCGTCGGCCTCAACGGCCAGAGCGGCGATCTCTCCTCGGGCAGCTGGCTGCGCGGCGCCCGCACCGGCGGCGGCGAGGCGCCCGCCGAGAGCTTCGCGGGCGTCGCGAGCGTCGGCTACGCGCGCGGTCCGCTCGACGTGGCGGGCTCCGTCTACCGCGGCCGCGCGGGCCAGGGCGCGAAGGACGCTGAGGGCACGATCCGCGCCGACGTGACGCTCGCGGAGGCGCACGCGCAGCTCGCCTGGCGCGGGCTCCAGCTCCGGGGCCTCTACGCGATGGGCTGGCTCGACGACGCGGGCCGGCTCTCCGCGCTGCAGGGCGGCGGCCTCGTGCTCGGGTCGCGCACGCGCGGCGGCTACGTCGAGGCGGCCTACGACGTGCTCGCGGTGGCGCTGCCCGAGCTCGGCCAGTCGCTCTCGCCGTTCGTGCGCTACGAGGCGCTGGACCTCCACGACCGGGTCCCCGCGGGTTTCGCGCGCGACGCGGCGCTCGACGAGAAGCTCTGGACGGCCGGCCTCACCTACAAGCCGATCCCCAACGTCGTCGTGAAGGCCGACTACCAGCGCACCGACACGGAGGCGGACACCACGGCGGACCAGGTGAACCTCGGCGTCGGGTACGTGTTCTGAGGCATGCGAGCGGGCGCCATGCACCGACCGAGACCCGCATCGACCGGCCGCGCGGCGCTCCTCGCCGCGGCCCTCCTCCTCCCCGTCACGGGCGCCCGCGCGGCCGCCGTGGCCGGGAAGGAGGAGGCCGCCATCCGCGCGGTGTTCCCGGCCGCCGAGGCGGTTGAGGCGAAGGACGTGATCCTGACCGACGAGATGGTCGGCCGCATCGAGCGGCTCGCCCGTGCGCGCGTCCGCGAGCGCCTCGTCACGTTCTACACCGCGCGTCGCGGCGCCGAGGTGGTCGGCTACGCCGTCATCCACAGTCACGTGGTGCGGACCAAGCGGGAGACGCTCTCCATCGCGTTCGAGCCCGATGGGCGCCTGCGCAAGATCACCGTGCTCGCGTTCCTCGAGCCGTCCGAGTACCGCCCGAGCGAGCGCTGGCTCGCGCAGCTCGAGGGGAAGGGCCCCGCCGACCGGCTCGCGGTGGGCCAGGATCTCGCGCCGATCAGCGGCGCGACGCTGACCGCGCGGGGCGTGGCCGAGGAGTCGCGCTGGCTGCTCCAGGCGCTGCGTGAGGCGATGGGGGTGGGGCGATGAGGTGGCTCGTCCAGCAGCCGGCGGCTGGGAGCCGCGCGCGGCCCCCCGTCGCGCTGTTCCTCGTCTTCGCGGCCCTGGCGCTCGCGGGGCTCGCGGCGCAGCGGCTCCAGGCGGGCGGCCTCTCGCCGGCGGACGTGGAGGCCTTCTACCGCGGGGCGGAGGGCGGGGAGCCGCTCACGGCGGCGGCGCTCTGGGAGGAGGTCCACGTCGGCGCGTTCGTGTACGGGTTCGTGCTGTTCATGCTCGCGGCGCTCGCCGCCGTGGCGCCGCGGCTCGAGGGCGTGCGCGGGGGGCTCGTGCTCGCGGCCTTCGCCGCCACGCTCGCCGACCTGTTCGCGCCCTTCGCGGTGTCCGCGCGGCCCGGGCTCGGCGCCTTGCGGGTCGCGACCACCGTGCTCGCCAGCGCCTCCATGTGGGCGCTCCTCGTCGCGGTCGCCGTGGCGCAGGCGCGGGTGGGGAGGGACGCCCGTGCGTGATCCCCGCCTCGCGCCGTTCCGGGTCCCGGCGCTCGCCTTCGCGGCGTTCCTCGTCGTGCAGGCCGCGAGCGCGGCGGCCCTCTTCGCGCTGAAGCTCGGGGGAAGCCCCGCGGGCGTCCGCGCGTTCTACCTCGGTGACGCAGCGCGGTTCGCGGCGCCGAAGAGTCTCGCCGGGCTGCTGGAGGTCGCGGTGCCTCACCTCGCCGCGATCCCGCTCGTGCTGTTCGCGGTGGTGCACGTCGTGAGCTTCGCGCGGGCGCTCCCCGCCCGCGCCGCGCGCGGCCTCGCGGCGCTCTCGTTCGGCGCCGCGCTCGCGGGGGTCGCCGCGTCGTTCGGGGTTCGCTACCTCGGGCCGGCGCTCGCGCCGGTGAAGGTGGCTGCGTTCGGGCTCCTCGAGCTCACGCTGCTCGCGTGGGCGGCGCTCCTCGGCGCCGTGTTCCTTCCCGCTCGCGCCGAGGAGCCGGCGCGGGCCGACACCGCCGCCGGAGCGGCGGAGGAGATCGCGGAGTGATCGTCTGCATCTGCCGGGCGGTGTCCGACCGGGCCATCCGGGCGGCGCGCGACGCGGGCGCGGCCTCCGTCGAGGCGGTGGGCGCCGCGACCGGCGCCGGCACGTGCTGCGGTTGCTGTCGCGGGAGCATCGCGCGGATCCTCGCCGAGCCCTGCCGTGCGCCGTGCGTGGCCGTCCAGGACCGGGAGGACACGTCCGCCGAGACCGTCCCGCTCCGCGCCGCCGCGGACCGGCTGAAGACGCCCTAGCGAGAACGCGGCGCGGCGCTCGGGCGCCAGCGCGCGGGCAGGGCCCTCCGGAGGCCGCGCGTCGCCAGCACCGAGCCGTCCGCGTCCACGACCAGGGCCTCGGCTCCCCAGCGGGAGGCCTCGCGCAGGGCGGGCGCTCCGCCGAGGATGAACAGCGACTTCCCCAGGATCTCGGCGTCCACCGCGCGCCGCGCGAGGATCGTCACCGCCCGTGAGGCGGTCGCCGGCTGGCACGTGCGCGGGTCGATGAGGTGGTGGTAGCGCCGGCCGTTCACGACGTACGCGTGCTCGTAGTCGCCGCTCGTCGAGAACGCGCGATCGCGGACCTCCACCTCGGCGAGCTCGTCGAGCGGTCCACCGCGCGGGTCGCGCACGCCGACGCGCCAGGGCCGTCCGCCGCGCGTGCCCGCTGCGTAGAGGTCGCCGCCCGCCTGCAGCAGGAAGTCCCGCTGTCCCCGGGCGCGGAGGGCGCGCGCGGCGGCGTCGATCGCCCAGCCCTTCGCGAGCCCGCCGAGCCCCACCCGCATGCCGGGGCGGGCGAGGCGCGCCTCGCACGCGGTCCCGCGCGGGCGGAGCTCGAGCAGGCGATGATCGACGAGCGCGCAGCGCGCCCGCACCGCGTCGTCCGGCGGGGGGCCGCGCGCGTTCCCGTCGAAGCGCCACAGGTCCGAGAGCGCCGCCCAGGTCGGATCGAAGCGGCCGCCGGTGCGGACCGCCGCGTGCTTGGCGAGCGCCAGGACCTCGCAGAGATCGCCCGGCAGCGGCACCCAGCCGCGCCCCGCCCAGGCGTTCAGCTGGGCGAGCGGCGAGCCCTCGCGCCACTCGTTCATCGACCACTCCACCTGCCGGAACACCGCGAACACCGCCTCGATCGCCGGCGCGGCGGCCGCCGGCGTCGTTCCGGCGAGGGTCACGCTCGCGACGCTGCCCATCGCGGGGCGCGTCTCGGTGACGACGCCCTCGGCGGGGCGGGCGAGGGTGACGAGGAGGAGGACGATTGCCGCCATGCGCAGGCGGCTCCTATATCAGGCGCGCCTCGAGAGCGCGCGCCAGCGCCTTCCAGGGAGAGGAGACCGACGTGAAGGCCGATCCCGCGATCATCGATCTGCTGAACCAGGTGCTCACGAACGAGCTCACCGCGGTGAACCAGTACTTCCTGCACGCGCGCATCTGCGAGAACTGGGGGTACGACCGGCTGTACGAGAAGTTCCGGCACGAGTCCATCGACGAGATGAAGGACGCCGACGCGCTCATCGCGCGCATCCTCTACCTCGACGGCCTCCCCAACGTGCAGCGCTACAACAAGGTGAACGTGGGCGAGAGCGTCCCGGAGATGTTCCAGCTCGACCTCGCGCTCGAGACGGACGCGATCGGCGTCCTGAACGGCGGCATCGCGCTGGCCCGCGACAAGGGCGACAACGGCTCGGCGGAACTCCTCGAGCACATCCTCGAGGGCGAGGAGGAGCACGCCGACTGGCTCGAGACGCAGCTCACGGCGATCGACCAGGTCGGGGCGCAGAACTACCTCGCCGAGCAGCTCAAGAAGGCGGACTCCTGACCGGCGGGTCATGATTCGCTGGGTTACGCGCGCACGAGCGCGCGGAGCTTCGCTCGGCGGGGCGGGGGACGCAGTCCCCCCGATCGGTTCCGTAGGAGGGCCCCGCGCGAAGCGCGGGAGGGGCGAAGCCCCTCCGGCGGGGAACCTGCGCGCGCCCGCGAACGCGGGCGCGCAGGTTCACGGGCCCCGCCGAGCAGGGGTGGGTCCCCGTCGAGCTTCGCTCGGCGGGGCGGGGGACGCAGTCCCCCCGATCGGTTCCGTAGGAGGGCCCCGCGCGAAGCGCGGGAGGGGCGAAGCCCCTCCGGCGGGGAACCTGCGCGGGGC
>NZ_JALCZB010000071.1:0-23388 GCF_022690745.1 Anaeromyxobacter sp. SG64
GCCGCGGGCTGCGCGGGCGTGCACGCCGCCGCGCCCGGCGCCCCGAGCCAGGGAGCGGACCCCTCCGGCGCGCCGCCCGCCCCGGCGCCCGCCCGCGCCGCGCCCGGCCCGGACGTGATCGCGCCGCTGCGCGCGTTCCCGCTCGCCCTCGACGCCGAGCCCGCCTTCGTCTTCCGCGCCGCCCCGGCGCGCCCGGGAGCCTAGCGTGGCCGTCTCCGACGATGTCCTGTTCTCCGGAGTCCAGGCGCTCTCCCAGAAGCTCCGCGCCCGCGAGCTCTCGCCGGTCGAGCTCGCCGAGGCGTACCTCGCGCGCATCGACGCGCACGCGGCGCGGCTCGGCTGCTTCGTCACCGTGACGCCGGAGCGCGCGCTGGCCGAGGCGCGCGCGGCGGAGGCGGAGCTCGCCGCCGGCCGCTGGCGCGGGCCGCTGCACGGCGTGCCGTACGGTCTCAAGGACCTCGTCGACACGAAGGGGATCCGCACCACCTTCGGCGCGGCGCCCTACGCGGGCCGCGTGCCCGAGCGCGACGCGGCGATCGTCACGCGGCTCTCGCAGGCGGGAGCGGTGCTGCTCGGCAAGCTCTCCATGGTCGAGCTCGCGGGCGGGCTCGGCTATCACACCGGCGAGGCGGCCCTGAACGGCCCGTGCCGCACGCCTTGGGATCTCGCTCGATGGGCGGGCGGGTCGTCCTCGGGCGCCGGCTCGGCGGTGGCGGCGGGGCTCGTCGCGTTCGCCATCGGCTCGGAGACCTGGGGCTCCATCACCTGGCCGTCGGCGTTCTGCGGCGTGACGGGGCTCCGCCCGACCTACGGGGTCGTCCCGCGCCACGGCGCGATGGCGCTCTCGTACACGATGGACAAGCTCGGGCCGATGGCGCGCAGCGCGCGGGATTGCGCGCTGGTGCTCGACGTCATCGCGGGGCCTGACGCGCGCGACCCGAGCGCCATCTCGTCGCCCCCGGTCAAGCGGATCCGTCCCGAGGTGGCGCGGGGGCTCCGCGTCGCGGTGCTCGGCTTCCCCGACAAGCCGCCCGAGCCCGCGGCCGGCGCGCGCGAGGCGTTCGCCGCGGCGGAGGGAGTGCTGCGCGAGGCGGGCGCGCTCCTCGAGCCCGCGGCGCTCCCGGACCTCCCGTACGAGGCGCTCGCCGGGTTCCTCATCGAGGCGGAGGCGGCGACCGCCTTCGAGGAGCTCATCCGCTCCGGCCGCACGCGCGAGCTCGCCGACGCCTCGCACCGCACGAAGAGCCCCGAGGACTACCTGCCGAAGGCGAACGCCTCGGATTACGTGCGCGCGATGCGCGTCCGCGGCGAGATCCAGCGCGCGCTGGCCGGCTTCTTCTCGCGCTTCGACCTCGTCCTCGCGCCCAACGTCCCCTTCGTGCCGCCGCGCGTCGAGGAGAACTTCGACGCCATCTCGGAGAGCCCCGACCCCCTCGGCGCGGCCGGCAACGTGGCCGGGCTCCCGGCGGTGGCGCTCCCGATGGGCTTCTCCGGCAAGCTGCCCCTCTCGCTGCAGCTCGTCGGGCCTCCGCTCGAGGAGGGGCGCCTCCTCTCGGTGGCGGCCCTCTTTCAGGCGAAGACGCAGCACCACCTCGTCCGCCCCGAGCTCTCACCCCCCGCCGTGCCCGTCGCCGCCGTGACCGGACGGTGACGTCCGCTCAGGACCATTCGCCCGTGCCCGTCATCGCCGCGATCGGCTACTTCTTCACCGGCCTCGTCATCCTGCTCGCGCTGCCGCTGCAGGTGCTGCTCTTCGCCGTCACGTTCCCGTTCGACCGGAACCGCGCGGTCGCGGGCCGCTTCTCGCGGCTCGTCGCCGTGGCCGTCACGCGGACGTTCCCGCCCTGGCGGCTGCGCATCGAGGGGCGCTGGCCGCGCGGGCGGCAGGCGTACGTGGTCGTCGCGAACCACCAGTCGATGCTGGACATCCTCATGCTCTCGAAGCTCCCTCGCGAGATGAAGTGGATCGCGAAGGAGTCGCTCTTCAAGGTGCCCTGGGTCGGCTGGATGTTCCGCCTCTCGGGCGACATCCCGGTCCGGCGCGGCGACTCGGAGAGCGGCGGCGAGGCGCTCGCGAAGGCGCGCCGCTACCTCGAGCGCGGCATGAACGTGATGATCTTCCCGGAGGGGACGCGGAGCACGAGCGCGAAGCTCCTGCCCTTCAAGTCGGGCGCGTTCCGGCTCGCGATCGAGGCGGGGGTGCCGATCCTGCCGGTCGCGGTGCACGGTGCGGCGCAGGGCATGCCGAAGGGGAGCCCGTGGGTCCGGCCGTGCCGCGCCTACGCGCGCATCCTCGAGCCGGTCCCCACCGCCGGCCTGAGGCCCGAGGACGCGGGCCGGCTCAAGGACGAGGTGCGCCGCCGCATCGCCGCGGCGCTCCCTGCCGCGGACGTGGCGAACGGCGACGCGCCGGCGCGGTCCGTGGAGCCCGAAGCGCCGGCTCGGACGTGACGGTCAGCTCGAGGGCGGTCGTGGCGCGCTCGCCCTTCGACAGGCTCGAGGGCGAGCGGGACTGCACGCACCGCTCGTGGTGAGCCTGTCGAACCTCGGGCGGTCGGTCGCCATTGCGCCCGCTCGCGCCCGCGGACGTACAATGCCCCCGTGACCGTCCTCCTCGGCTACGGCACCCGCCCCCTCGCGCTCCCGGACCTCGCCGGCGCGCGCGTGCTCCTCCCGCCCGCTCCGCCCCCCGTGCCGGATCTCGAGGCGGCGATCGACGCAGCGCTCGCCCATCCCGTCGGCGCGCGTCCGCTCGCGACGGTCGCGACGGCGCGCACGCGCGTGGTGGTGATCGTGAGCGACGCCTCGCGCGACGAGCCGCGCGCGGAGCTCTTCGCGGCGGTTCGGCGCGCGCTCGGCGCGGTACCGGACGACCACCTCACGATCGCGGTGGCGAACGGGACGCACGGCCCCAAGCCGCTCGAGCGGCTCGGCCTGCCCGCCGCCGTCCTCGGCCGGCACCGGGTGGTGAACCACGACGCCCGCGACGACGCGTCGATGGTGGAGATGGGCCGGACGAGCCGCGGCACGCGCATCCGGGTGAACCGCTGCGTCGCCGAGGCGGACCTCATCGTCTCGACGGGCCGCGTGAAGCCGCACTACTTCGCGGGCTGGGGCGGCGGCGCGAAGGGGATCTTCCCCGGGCTCGGCCACGACGTGGACATCCGCCAGAACCACCGGCTCAAGGCGGAGGAGACCTCGGCGCTCGGCCGCGCCGACGGGAACCCGTGCCGCGAGGATCTCGAGGAGGCGGTGCGGCGGATCGGTCGCGACACCTACCTCGTGAACGTCGTCGAGGCGGGCGGCACGATCGTGGGCGCGGTCGCGGGCGACGTCGTCTACGCCCACCGCGAGGGCGTCCGCCTCGCGCGGCCCTGGTGCGAGGTCGAGGCGCCGAAGGCGGACGTGGTGATCGTCTCCGCGCCGCTGCCGGTGTCGGGCTCGCTCTACCAGGCCTCGAAGCTCATCCCGCCCGCGGGGCTGCTGCTCCGCGAGGGCGGCGTGGTGATCGTGGCGGCGGAGTGCCCGGAGGGCACCGGTCCGCTGCAGGTCGTGAACGAGGGGATCTTCGAGCTCGGCGTGCGGCGCTACCTGCCCGCCGGCGCGACGGTGCTGCTCGTCTCCGGGATGGACGAGGCGACGGTGCGCGAGACGTACGCGACCTTCGCGCCCGACCTCGCGGCCGCGATCGCGAGCGCCCGCGAGCGCGTCGGACGCGAGGCGACCGTCCTCGTGCTGCCAGACGCGGGCGACCTCGTGCCGCGGGCGGTGTGAGCGGCGCGCGCGTCGCCCGGTGAAGCCGAGCGTCGCCCCGGCGGCGCACCGCGGGCTTTCGTGCCACGCGCTTCATCGCCCCGCCATCGGGCGCACCGGACCACCGCACCGCATCGCGCCGGCGCGCTCCGAGCGCTCCCCAGGACGCGCGCCCCGCGGCGGGAGCCTGGACCCCTGGATGGGCTGATGACAGATCGCGGGCAGCCGCTGGACGTGCGCACGCGCCGACGTTATCGGCACCCGGGATGAGCTCGCTGCGCTACCCCATCCGCGCGGTGTCGAGGCTGACCGGGATCTCGGTCGACACGCTGCGTGCGTGGGAGCGGCGCTACCGGGTGGTCGAGCCGCAGCGCGACGAGCGCGGGAGGCTCTACTCCGAGGAGGACGTGGAGCGGCTCCGGCTCCTCGCGCAGGCGGTCGGGCGCGGGCACGCGATCGGGCGCATCGCGGCGCTGCCTCTGGACGAGCTCCGCGCGCTGGTCGCCTCGGGAGGAGGCGAGCCGGAGCTCCTGCGCCCCGGAGCGCCGGTCGATCTCGCGAGCTTGCGGGCGGCGATCGAGCGCTTCGAGCCCGCCGCGTTCCGCCGCGAGCTCTCCCACCTCGCCGCGGTCCTCCCCGCTCACGCGCTCGCGCGCGACGTGGCCCTCCCGCTCCTGCGCGCCGTCGGCGAGGGGTGGCACGAGGGGCGGCTCTCCGTCACGCAGGAGCACCTCGTCTCCTCGGAGCTGCGGAGCCTGCTCGGCGCGCTCGTGCGGCTGCAGCCCATCCACGAGAACGCGCCCCGCCTCGTGCTCGCGACGCCCGAGGGCGAGCTGCACGAGCTCGGGACGCTCGCCGCCGCGCTCGTGGCCGCGATCGCGGGCCTCGGCGCGATCTACCTCGGACCGAGCCTCCCCGCCGCGGAGGTCGTCGCCGCGGCGCAGTACGCCGCCGCGCGCGTGGTCGTGCTCGGCCTCACCGGGGGTGCCTCGCCGCAGGCCCTCGAGGCCGTCGCCGCGGTCGCGCGCGAGCTGCCAGCGAGCGTGGAGGTGTGGGTCGGCGGGGCCGGGGCGGACGCCGCAGCGCAGGCCGGAGCGCCGCGCGTGCAGGCCATCGCGGAACTCGACGCCTTCGAGCGGGCGCTCGGGAGGGTGAGGGTGGGCGGGTCGCGCGGAGCGACTGACTGAGCGCGGCGCTCAGTCGTGGTCGTGCTTCCCGCCGCGGGCGTGCCCGTGGTGATCCGCGCTGCCGTGCTCGTGCTCGTGCCCGTCGTGGGAGTGGGCATGCGAGTGGGGGTGCGAGTGGCGCTCGTCACCTTGGGCGTGCTCGTGCTCGTGCGAATGCGCGTGCGAGTGCTCGTGGCCGTGGGCATGCGCGTCCGCGCCGCCGAGGCCGATCCCGTCGCGCAGCTCCTCGAGCCACGCCACCCACGCGTCCATCCCCTGGCCGGTGCGGGCGGAGACCTCGATCATCCGCGGCCGCGGCATCACGCGCGCGAGCGCGTCGTGGATCTTGGCGAGCTCGACGTCGAGGTGCGGGACGAGATCGCACTTCGTGAGCAGCACGAGGTCGGCGGCGTTGAACATCACCGGGTACTTGAGCGGCTTGTCCTCGCCCTCGGTGACGGAGAGCACCACCACGTTGGCCGCCTGGCCCAGGTCGTAGATGGCCGGGCAGACGAGGTTGCCGACGTTCTCGATGAAGAACATGTCGGTGTCGCGCCAGGGGAAGTCGTGGAGCGAGCGGTGCACGAGCTCGGCGTCCAGGTGGCAGGCCTGGCCGGTGGTGATGGCCTTCGAGGGGATGCCCGCCTTCTGGAGCCGGCGCGCGTCGTTGTCGGTCGCGAGATCGGCGGAGACGGCGCCGAGCCTCCAGCCCTTCGCGGCCGCGGCCTTCGCGGTCGCCTCGAGCACGGCGGTCTTGCCCGCGCCGGGCGAGCCCATGAGGTTCAGGGCGAGGACGCGCGCCTCGAGGAAGTGCTCGCGGTTGTGGCGCGCGGCGCGGTCGTTCCCGGCCAGGATCTTCTCGTGGAGCTCCACCGGGACGAGCTCGGTGTCGCCGCAGCCGCAGGTCGTGCACATCAGGGGACCTCCATCTCGATGCCGTCGAGGGTCAGCGCGTCGGAGCCGTCGTCGAGCTTGCCGGGCGTGTCGCAGGCCGGGCAGCGCAGGATGGCGCCGCGCGCGATGGGCGTCCTGCAGCGCGGGCAGGACCAGCTCGCCGCGACGCGGGTGAGGGTGAGCGGGACGCCCGCGCAGATCGTGCCCGCGCGGAACGTCTCGTAGGCGGTCTGGAAGAGCTCGGGATCGACGCCCGAGAGCTCGCCCACGCGGACGGAGAGCTTGTGCACCGCGATCGCGTCGCGCTTCTTCGCCTCCGCCTCCACGCGGGTGACGAGCGCCTCGACGAGGGAGTACTCGTGCATTCCGCGCCTAGCAGATCCGCGGGAGGAGCTCGCCCTCGGGCTCCGCGAGCATGCGCTTGCCGAACCCGGTGTCGAGGATGACCGCGCCGGGCCGCTCGCCGATGGCGGTGGCGATGACGATCGCCGAGGCGCCCAACGGGTGCGCCCGCAGCGCGGCGAGGACCTTGTCCGCCGAGCGCGCCCGCACGCCGATGACCGCCTTGCCCTCGTTCGCGACGAGGAGCGGGTCGATGCCGATCATCTCGCCCGCGGCGCGCACCTCGTCGCGCACCGGCAGCGCGGTCTCGTCGATGACGATGCCGACCTTGCCCTTCGCGGCCATCTCGTGGAGCACGCCCGCGACGCCGCCGCGGGTCGGGTCCTTCATCGCCACCACGTCCTCGCCGCCGGCGCGGAGCGCCTCGCGGACGAGCCCGTTGAGCGGCGCCACGTCGGAGCGGAGGTCGCCCTCGAGCCGCAGGTCGTGGCGGCGCGACATGATGGCCATGCCGTGGTCGCCGATGGTGCCGGTGACGATGACGAGGTCTCCGGCGCGCAGGCCCGCGTCGCTGACGACGCGCTCGGCGAGCGCGACGCCGGTCGTGTTGAGGACGATCCCGTCCACCTCGCCCTTGCCCATCACCTTGGTGTCGCCGGTGACGATGGGCGCGTTCGCCTCGCGCGCCGTCTCGCGCATCGAGGCCACGACGCGCTCCAGGTCGGCGCGCGGGAAGCCCTCCTCGAGCACCACCGCGCAGGTGAGGCCGAGGGGCTCGGTCGCGCCCATCATGGCGAGGTCGTTCACGGTGCCCGAGACGCTGAGCCGCCCGATGTCGCCGCCCGGGAAGAAGATGGGGTGCACGACGTGGGAGTCGGTGGTGACGACGAGCCAGCGATCGCCGACGCGGATGGCCGCGCCGTCGTCGAGCGCCGAGAGGCCGATGCCGTCCACCGGGGAGGCGAGGGTGAGGAACACGTCCTCGATGAGCTGGCGCATCGCGCGCCCGCCCGAGCCGTGCTTGAGCCCGATCTTCGCCTGGGGCTTCTCCATCTAGGTCCCCACCTTCCTGAGATCCGGGACGCCGCCGTAGGTGTGCCAGATGCGGCACTGCCCCTCCGACGACACCATGCAGGCGCCCACCGGCGACTCGGGGACGCAGGCCCTGCCGAACAGCGCGCAGTCGCCCGGGTTCGCGAGGCCGAGCATGATCGAGCCGCAGATGCAGCCCTTCGCGGCCTCCTCGGCCTCCTCGTCGCGCACCGGCGAGGTGTCGATGCGGAAGCGCTTGCGCGCGTCGAGGTGCGCGTACTCGGGCGTGAGGTCGAGGTTCCCATCGCGGACCTCGGCGATGCCGCGCCACCTGCCGGTCACCGGGCGGAACACCTTCCAGAGCGAGCGCTGCGCGGCGAGGTTGCCCTCCTTCGTCACGCAGCGCGGGTAGACGTTCGCGACCTCGGGCTTCCCGGCGCGCATGAGCTCGGTGAGCTTGAGGATCGCGGCGAGGATGTCGAGCGGCTCGAAGCCGGCGACCACCACCGGCTTGCCGGTGCGCGCGGCGAACGGCTCGAAGATGCCCCAGCCGGTGATGATGGCGGCGTGGCCCGCCGCGATGTAGCCCTCGATGTTCGTCTCCGGGCTCTCGGCGACGACGTTCATCGCGGCCGGGACGTACTTGTGCACCGACAGGATGGAGAAGTTCTTCGGCGGGTTCGCGAGCGCCACCGCCGCGGTGGCGACCGCCGTGGTCTCGAAACCGGAGCCGAGGAAGACCACCTCGTCCGCGGGGTGCTTCTCGGCGAGCTCGAGCGCCTGGGACACGGAGTAGACGACGTCGACCTTGGCGCCCTCGGCCTGGGCGTCCGCGAGCGACCGCGCGGTCCCGGGTAGGCGCAGCATGTCACCGTAGGTGCACACGCGCGCGCCCTGGACCGCGAGCGCGACCGCCTCGTCCACCTCGGGGCCGTCGGTGACGCAGACCGGGCAGCCCGGGCCCATGATGAGCTCGAGGTCCGGCGGCAGCACGGCGCGCAGGCCGAAGCGCGCGATGGCCTGCTCGTGACTGCCGCACACGTGCATGACCGAGACGCGCCGCCCGAGCGCAGCGACCTCGTGCCCGATCGCCTCGGAGAGGGCGCGCGCGCGCACCGGGTCGCGGAACTTGAGCTCCTGGAAGAGATCCTTCGCTGCCATGGGGTCTCCACGCCACCGCGCGCTCGCCGGAGCGCCGCGCCGGCGGCTCGCTACTCCTTGTGCTTCGCCGCCGCGATCTCGCCCCGCACGTCGGCGGCCATGAGGTCCGCCTTCGCGCCGGAGACGTCGAGGATCTGGTCGAACAGCGCGAGCGTCTCCTGCACCTCGTCGGGCGGGATGCGCCGGATGGCGAAGCCGACGTGGTTCAGGACGTAGTCCCCGACCGACACCGGCTCGTCCACGATGTCGAGGCGGAGCTCCTTCCTCACGCCGAAGAAGTCCACCGTCGCGCTCATCCCGTCGATGGCGAGGACCTTCCCTGGAACGCCGAGGCACATGTGTTGGGCTCTCCGATTACGGGTGCGCGCGCGCGTCCGCGACGAGCGCCTGGCCGAGCGCGATCCCACCGTCGCCGGGGGGCACCTGACCGTGTGGGTATACCGCGAAATCCGCCGAAAGCTCGCCGAGGAGGCCCTCGGTCAGCCGGGCGTTCTGGAAGCAGCCGCCGGTGAGCACCACGGGCAGCCGCCCGGTCGCCCGGCTGGCGTGCCGGACGAGCTCGGCGCCGGCGCGGGAGAGCGTGGCGTGGAAGCGGGCCGAGATCGCCGCGGGCGCGGTGCCGGCGAGGACGTCCGCGACGAGGGCGCGCCAGAGCGGGCGCAGGTCGAGCTCCGCGACGGGGGCGCCCGTGTCGACGTCGAACGGGTAGGGCGCCTCGCACGAGCTCGCCGAGCCGGCGGCGTTGTCGAGCGCGAGCGCGACCTGCCCCTCGTAATGGGAGACGCCACGGCCGAGCGCGAGCGCGCCGGCGGCGTCGAAGGCGCGGCCCACGCCGTGGGCGCGCGGCGAGTTGAGGCCGGTCGCGAGCAGGCGGCGCACGACGGCGAGCTCGGCCGCGGGGACCGCGCGGAAGAGCGGGAGGTCCGCGACCGGCGCGTCCTCTCCGAAGGCGTCGACCAGCGCCGCGAGCGCGAGGCGCCACGGCTCGCGGATGGCGCGGTCGCCGCCGGCGAGGGCGAGCGGCCGGAACGTGGCGAGGCGCTCGAAGCGGCCGCGCTCGGCGAGGAGGAGCTCGCCGCCCCAGGCGGTGCCGTCCGGGCCGAGGCCGGTGCCGTCCCAGGCGAGCGCGAGCACCGGGCCGTCGAGGCCGTGCTCGGCCATGGCGGCCGCGGCGTGCGCGTGGTGGTGCTGCACCTCGACGAGCGGGACGCCGAGCGCGGCGGCGCGCTCGCGGGCGTAGCGGGTCGAGACGTAGAGCGGGTGGAGATCGCAGGCCACGACCTCGGGGCGCAGCGCGAGGAACCCCTCGAGCCGCGCGATGGCCGCCTCGAACGCCGCATAGGTCTCGAGGTTGTCGAGGTCGCCGACGTGCGGCCCGAGCACCGCCTCGTCGCCGCGCGCGAGGCAGAACGTGTTCTTGAGCTGCGCGCCGACCGCGAGGACGGGGCGCGCGAAGCGGCGGTGGACGATCACCGGGCGCGGGACGTAGCCGCGCGAGCGGCGCATGACGAGCGGCTGGCCCGCGATGGTCCGCGCGACCGAGTCGTCGCAGCGCGAGGCGATGGGCCGGTCGTGCACGAGGAAGAGGTCGGCGATGCCGCCGAGCCGCCGGACCGCCTCGTCGTCCTCGAAGGCGATGGGCTCCTCCGAGAGGTTGCCGCTCGTCATCACGAGCGGCCGGCCCGCGGCCTCGAGGAGGAGGTGGTGGAGCGGCGCGTAGGGGAGGAGGAGGCCCACGAGCGGGCTGTCCGGCGCGAGCTCCCGCGCGAGGGCCGCTTCCGGTCGTCGGCGGCACAGCACGATGGGGCGCTCGACCGAGGCGAGCAGCGCCTCCTCCGCCTCGCCGAGGTCCGCGAGCGCGCGCGCCGCGGCGAGGTCGCGGACCATCACCGCGAGCGGCTTCTCCTCGCGGCGCTTGCGGGCGCGCAGCGTCGCGACCGCCGTGCTCGAGGTCGCGTCGCAGGCGAGGTGAAAGCCGCCGAGGCCCTTCACCGCGGCGATGGCGCCCGCGGCGAGCGCGCGGCCGACCTGGCCGATGGGATCCGTCGCCTCGACCGCCGAGCCGTCGCGCGCGACGACACGCACGCGCGGCCCGCAGGCGGGGCAGGCGTTCGGCTGCGCGTGGAAGCGGCGGTCGAGAGGATCGGCGTACTCGCGCGCGCACGCCGGGCACATCGTGAACCCGGCCATGGTCGTGGCCGGCCGGTCGTAGGGGGCGCCGTGCGCGATGGTGAAGCGCGGGCCGCAGTCCGTGCAGTTCGTGAACGGGTAGCGGTGGCGGCGGTCGCGCGGGTCGAAGACCTCGCGCTCGCAGGCGGCGCAGGTGGCGAGGTCGGGCGGGATGGCCGCGCGCCGCTCCGCGGCGGGGCCGCTCGCGACGATCTCGAACCCCTCCAGCCCTTCCGCCGCGATGGGCTCGCTCGAGAGCGTCTCGATGACCGCCGCCGGCGGCCGGTCGCTCCGGAGCCGCCGCTCGAGCTCGTCGAGCGCGGCGGCAGGTCCGAACGCCTCGACCGTCACGCCCGACGCGTCGTTCCGGACGCGCCCCGCGAGCCCGAGCGCGTGCGCGAGCCGGTACACGAAGGGCCGGAAGCCGACGCCCTGGACCGTGCCGCTCACGGTCAGGCGCCGACCGGCGGGCGCGCGCTGTAGGGGATCGGTCCGCATCGTCTCCGGCTCTCATAACGGCGCGGCGCGGCGCCGGCCGTGCCTCGCCTTCACCCCCGCGGCTTCTCCCACCACAGATCCGGCGCTGCCGGCGGAACGCGCTCCGTCACCGCCACCCCGAGCGCCGCGAGCTCCTTCGCGACCTGGGCGACGGCGCCGTCGATCGCCGCGCGCACCTCCGGCGAGAGGCCGATCCCGGTCGCCACGCTCGCCGGGACCACGCCGACGAGCTTCACCGTCTTCGGCGAGACGCCCATGAACTCCGCGTTCATGAGGGCCTCGCGGACTCCGGGCTCGTGCGGGCTCATGGCGAGGACCGGCGCCTTGTGCAGCAGCTCCTCCTTGTCGTAGACGCGCAGCGTGCCCGGCGCGGCCTTCGCCTTCACCGCGTCCACGAGGACGAGCCCCTCGAGCCCGGCGATGAACGCGGTGAGGTCGTAGCCGGGGGTGCCGGCGTCCATCACCTGCACGTCGGGCGGGACCGCGTGGCGCGCCTCGAACACGCGGACCACGTGCGGGCCCACGGCGTCGTCGCCGGTGAGCACGTTGCCGATGCCGATGACGGCGATGCGGGGGGACATGAGGCTCCTGCGTCGAAAGAGAATCCCGCCCCGGGAGGGAGTCCGGGACGGGATCGGTTCTACCGCGCGTGCCGGCCGCGCGCCGCTCACCCTTCGACAGCTCGGGGCGAGCGGCCACGGGAAGGCTCGTGGCTACAGCACCTTCACCCGCGCGAGCTCCTCGCCCTCCGCGTCCACGGTGTGGATCGCGCAGGCGAGGCACGGATCGAACGAGTGGATCGTGCGGAGCGCCTCGAGCGGGAGCTTCGGGTCGGCGATCGGGTTCCCGACGAGCGACTTCTCGTAGGGGCCGAGCTGATCCTTCGCGTCGCGCGGGCCGGCGTTCCAGGTGGACGGCACGACCGCCTGGTAGTTGGCGAGCTTCATCGTCTTGCCGTCGGTCTCGATGACCGACCAGTGCGAGAGCGTGCCGCGCGGCGCCTCGTGGAAGCCGACGCCCTTGTACGTGCCGGGCTTCAGGTTCTTCATCGGGTCGACGAAGATCGCCGTGTCGCCCTTGCCGATGTTCTCGACGAGGAGCTTCCAGTGCTTGAGCGCGAGCTCGCCCATGGTCGCCGCGCGGATCGCGCGGGCGGCGTGGCGGCCGAGCGTCGAGTGCAGGACCGCCGGCGTGAGCTTCACGCCCGCGATCTTGCCGGCGGTGCCGAGGCAGAAGTCCGCCCACTTCTTGATGCTCTCGTGGCCGCCGGCGTAGCCGACGAGCACCTGCGCGAGCGGGCCCACCTGCACGGGCTTGCCCTCGAGGCGCGGCGCCTTCACCCACGTGTACTTCTCGGGCGCGGGCGTCTCCGCCTTCCACTCACCCGTGTACTTCGGGTTCGTCTGGCCCTCCCACGGCTGGCGGACGGTGTCGCCCTCGTAGTAGGCGCGGGCGATCGACTCCGTGACGTTCTGCTTCAGGTAGTCGTCGTTCCAGCTCGCGACCGGCTTCACGTTCGAGAGATCGCCGTTCCAGATGACGCCGCCGGGCAGGTCGAACCGGGTCATCTTCACGTCGGTCGGCATGTCCGGCACGGCGAGGTAGTTCGTCACGCCCGCGCCGTACTTGAGCCAGTCCGGGTAGCTCGCCGCGATGGCCGCGACGTCCGGCAGGTAGACCTGCTGCACGAAGGTGACGACCTCCTCGAGGAGCGTCTTCACCTGGTACAGCTTCTCCATGTTGAGCGCCGCGGGGCTGTCCAGGTTGATGGCGTTCGCGACGCCGCCCACCGCGAGGTTCTGGATGTTCGGCGTCTTCGAGCCGAGGATCGCGACGACCTGGTTCGCCTTGCGCTGCACGTCGAGCGCCTGCAGGTAGTGCGCGACGGCGAGGAGGTTCACCTCCGGCGGGAGCTTCATCGCCGGGTGGCCCCAGTAGCCGTTGGTGAAGATGCCGAGCTGGCCGGCCGCGACGAAGCCCGCCACCTTCTCCTTCACCGCCTTGAGGGCGTGCTTGGAGTTGCCCGCCCACTGCAGGCCGAGCGAGTCGGCGAGGTTCGCCGCCTTCTCCGGGTCCGCCTTCAGCGCGGCGACCACGTCCACCCAGTCGAGCGCGGAGAGCGCGTAGAAGTGGACGATGTGATCGTGGAGCGCGTGGGCGCTCATGATCACGTTGCGGATGAGCTGCGCGTTGAGCGGGATCTCGAGGCCGAGCGCGTTCTCGACGCTGCGCACCGAGGCGATCGCGTGCACGGTGGTGCACACGCCGCAGATGCGCTGCGTGAACACCCAGGCGTCGCGCGGATCGCGGCCCTGCAGGATGGTCTCGATGCCGCGCCACATGGTCCCGGAGGACCAGGCGTTCTTGACCGCCCCGCCGTCCACCTCGACGTCGATGCGGAGGTGGCCCTCGATCCGAGTGACGGGGTCGATGGTGATGAGCTTACCCATGGACGTTCACCTCTCTGCCTAGCGGCTGGCGGCGGCCTTCGCGGGGCCGCTGCCGACGTGGGTGTGCTCGTCGCGGACGTCCTCGACGACCACGACGGGGAACTTGCGGGAGACGAAGATGAAGAGCGCGACGCCGACGGCCGCCATGCCCACCGTGACGATCGTCTCGCCCAGCGACGGCCAGTAGTTCCAGCCGGCGGCGATGGGCTTGCCGTCCGCGGTCCACCCGGCCGGGCGGTACATGGTGAGGTAGGCGTCGACGCGGTACGCGGCGCCCGCCGCGACGGCGAGCAGCGCCGCCCCGAACATCCGGCCCTTGTTCCGCTGCACGCGCGGCGAGAGGAACATGAGCGCGGGGGCGAGGAAGAGCGCGAGCTCGGCCACGAACAGGAGCGTGGGGAAGTCGAGCGCGAGGAAGCGGAGCTTGCCGCTCCAAACCACGTCCGCCACGCGGAGCACCACGTAGAAGAGCAGCATGCCCGCGTTCACCTTCGACATGTCCGCGAAGAGCTTCGGGTCGTGCTTGGCGTTCCAGGTGAGGTTCAGGATCGTGACGAGCGCCACGACCGCGCCGAACCCCATGGACAGGCAGGAGACGAGGAACAGCGTGGGCAGGAGCGCCGTGTGCCAGAGCGGGTGGATCTTGGGGCCGGCGATCAGCATCAGGCCGCCGAGGGAGCTCTGGTGCATCGTGGGGAGCAGGATCGCGAGCGCGATGATGTAGGGCATCGCCTTCGCGAGCCGCGGGCCCCAGGTCTTGCCGATGGCCGCCCAGCGCGGCGAGCGGCTCGCGGCGGCGCCGTCGAGGATCGAGGGCAGCACCTCGATCCACAGCACCGTCACGTAGACGATGACGCAGATGGCGACCTCGAGCAGCGCGGAGCTGAGGTTCCACCAGGGGATCCACGGCAGCAGGTACGAGTTCCAGTACCGGCCGAGCGCGATCATGATCGAGCTGCCGCCCAGCGTGTAGGCGATGGCGCCGACGAGCACCGCCGGCCGCACGAGGCCGTGGTACTGGCCCTTGTTGAGGAGGTAGCAGAGCAGGCCGACCGAGTACGCGCCCGCGCCGATGCCGGTGAAGACGACGACGTTCACCGGCTCCCAGATGCCCCAGGTGAAGCCGTCCGTCATGTTCGACACCGGCCCGACGCCGGCGAAGAAGCGGTAGGCCATCACCACGGCGGCGACGCCGAACAGCGCGAGCAGCACCAGCATCGAGCGGTCGAGCAGGCTCCCGCCGATGGCCTTCGGATGATCGTGGGCGCTCATCTACTTGCCCTCCTCGCGGTGCTCGGCCGCCTCTTCCCTCTTCCGGTTCCGCGCGATGAGCGCGGCCATGCCGAGGTACAGCGCGACCGGCGTGACGCCGTGCAGGTACGGGGCGTGGGAGACGCTCTCCGAGAACGAGGCCTGGGAGCGGTCCGGCAGCTCCGGCAGCCCGAGCTGCGTGAACGAGACGCCCGCGGGGGCGAGGTACAGCACCTGGGTGCCGCCGCCCTCCTTCTCGCCGTAGACGTGCTGCTGGTAGCGCGCGGGGGAGGCGGCGATGCGCCGCTTCGCCTCGGCGAGCAGCTCCTCGCGGCGGCCGTAGACGACCGCCTCGCGGGGGCAGACCTCGCAGCAGGCCGGGTTCGCGATGGAGAGGAGCCCCTCCTGCTTCGGGTCGGCGCGGTGCCGGCACAGCTCGCACTTCACGATGAGCGGGAACGCGTCGAACCACTCGAACTTCGGCACGTTGAACGCGCAGCCGATCTGGCAGTAGCGGCAGCCGACGCAGGTGTTCTTGTCGTAGACGACGATGCCGCTGCCGGCGCGCTCGCCGGGGAGCTTCTTCTTCCCCTCGCCCTCCTTGTGGAGGGCGCCCATCATGCAGACCGACACGCAGGACGGGTCGACGCAGTGCATGCACTGCTGCTTCATGTAGGTCGGGCCGTTCGCCGCCTCGACCGCCTTGATGACGTTCTTCGTGCTGCTGTTGAGGTCGCGGGGCGCGTCGTACTGGCCGCCGGTCTCGCCGGTCTCGAGGTCCACCGGCAGCTTGTTGGCGCGCTTGCACGCGCTCTGGCAGGCGCGGCAGCCGACGCACAGGGTGGCGTCGAAGAGCATCCCCACCGCCTGGGGGCGCGGCTCGACGGCTTCTCGAGCGGACGCGGTCCCGGCGAGCGCGGTGGTCGCTCCCGCAACGGCCGCTCCCTTGAGCAGGTCTCGTCGTGAGATGCGCATGGGGGGCTACTCCTTCCCCTCGGTCTTCTCGGAGTCGGCGCTGATCTTCCGCGTCGCGACGACGCCCGCGCCGACGATGGCGCCGACGACGGCGCTGCCCACGCCGACGGCGAGGGCGCTCTTGCCGAGCACCGTGTGGTCGGGGTGGATGGCGGGGTAGGCCATGGGGGCCGTCGGGTTCTGGACGGGCAGGTTCGTGTAGATGGGCACGGTGAAGCCGACGCCCTGCTCGGTGCAGCCGACGCACGGGTGGCCGATGCCGACCGGCCACGCGCCGGGCACCTCGCAGAAGTCGAGCAGCGAGCAGTTGGCGTGGGTCTGGGGGCCCTTGCAGCCGAGCTTGTAGAGGCAGTAGCCGTTGCGGTGCCCCTCGTCCCCGAACGCCTGCGCGAACCGGCCGGCGTCGAAGTGCGGGCGGCGCTGGCAGTCCTCGTGGATGACGCGGCCGTAGGCGAACTTCGGGCGGCCGAGGTCGTCGAGCGCCGGGAGCGTGCCGAAGGTCGCGTACTGCAGCACGGTGCCGAGCAGGTTGTAGGGGTTCGCCGGGCAGCCGGGCAGCGTGACGATCGTCTTGCCCTTCAGGATCTGCGGTGCGCCGGTCGCGCCGGTCGGGTTCGGCGCCGCGGACGGGACGCCGCCCCACGACGCGCACGAGCCGATCGCGATGATCGCGCCGGCCTTGGCGGCGACGGCGTTGAGCGTGTCGATCGCCTTCTTGCCGCCGACCTGGCAGTAGATGCCGCCGTCCTTCTCCGGGATCGCGCCCTCGACGACGAGGACGAACTTGCCCTCGTTCTCGTGCAGGGCCTTCTCGAGCGCCTCCTCGATCTGGCGGCCGGCCGCCGCGAACAAGGTCTCGTGGTAGTCGACCGAGACGAGGTCGAGGATGAGCGCGCCGACGTCCGGGTGGCTCGTGCGGAGCAGCGACTCGGTGCAGCCGGTGCATTCCTGGAAGTGGAGCCAGATGACCGAGGGCTTCCTTCCCTTGGCCACGTTCTCCGCCATCTTCTCGCCGGCCCAGGCCGGGAGGCCCACGGCCGCCGCCGCGGTGGTGCAGACCTTGATGAAGTCACGGCGGGAGACACCCTTGGTCTCCAGGCCGAGCACTTCGGAGCCCATATCGTTCATTCCGTCCTCCGGGTGCCGCGGAGACTGACCGCTCCAATCGAAAATTACAACCTGCTAAAATTCCCCGGCTTTTCGGAAATCGGGCAAACGAAATGTTTGCGTGGCGCTCGTGCGGCAAATGGACGCCGCGCGCTATCGGCGCACCCTTCCGTCGAGCCTGGTGCTTGACCGACGTCACGCGGAACCCGGGTCAAACCCGAAAACGGGCCCGCGAATTGGCCTTTGTGGACTCCGCGAGACAACATTGACGGGATGGCTCCACGTTAAATTTGCGCCAACAATTTTGGGGTGAAAATCGAGGGGAGGCGGCGCGCGCGAGCGGATCGTGTCGAGGAGTCGGTCCGGGTCCCTCGGCGACGGTTCACAGGGCGGCGCGGGCCAGGACGGAAAGTGAATGCGGGAGGCGGCTCACCCGGCGTACGGGTGCGACAAACAGTGAAAGCGCCGGCGACCGGCGAGGGCGCCACGGCCGGAGCCGGGCATCCTCACCGCCGCGCGGCGTACCCGCCGCCGGGGAGGTCAGCGGCCCGCGGCCGGCTCGGCGAGCTCCGGGGCGACGACCGCCCGCGGGACGACCTCGATCGCCGCCAGCGCGTCGAGCTCGGCGTCCGCGGGGGCGGCGGAGAGCGTCTCGAAGCGCCGCGCCGCCGGGAGCACCCGCGCCTCGAGGGAGCCGACCGCGCGGTTGTACGCCTCGACGGTGCCGCCCAGCGCCCGCCCGAGCCGGGCGAAGTGGCCGCCGAGATCGGCGATCCGCTTGTACAGCTCGCGGCCGAGCGCGCCGACCGCCTCGGCGTTCTCGGCGACCTGGGCCTGGCGCCAGCCGTACGCCACGGCCTTGAGGAGAGCGATGAGCGTGGTCGGCGTCGCGATGATGACCTGCCGCTCCACGCTCGCCTCGAGGAGCGAGGGGTCGGCCTCCAGCGCCGCCGCGTAGAAGCTCTCGCCGGGGAGGAACAGCACCGCGAACTCCGGCGCGGGCCGGAGCCGCTCCCAGTAGGCCTTGCGCCCGAGCTGCTGCACGTGCTCGCGGAGCTGCCGGGCGTGATCGGCGAGGTGCGCGCGCCGCGCGCCGTCGTCCTTGGCCTCGATCGCCTCCAGGTACGCCGCGAGCGGCGCCTTGGCGTCGACGACGACGTTGCGCCCGCCCGGGAGGTGCACGACGAGATCGGGGCGCAGCCGGCCCTCGTCGCCGTCCACCGTGGCCTGCTCCTCGAAGTCGCAGCGGTCGAGCATGCCCGCGAGCTCGACGACGCGGCGGAGCTGCAGCTCGCCCCAGCGGCCGCGAGCCTGCGGGGCGCGGAGCGCCTTCACGAGGTTCGCCGCCTCGCCGCGGACCTGCGCCTGCGCCTCGGCCACCTGCCGGAGCTGCTCGGTGAGCGCGCCGTACGCCCCCTCGCGAGCCCGCTCGATCCCGCGCAGCTCGCCGTCGAGCTTGCCGAGCGCCTCGCGGACGGGGGCGACGAGCGCCGCGATCGCCTCCTCGCGCCGGGCGAGGTCGCCGTCGGCCGCCGCGCGCTCGCGGCCGAGGGCGGCGCGCGCGAGCTCGAGGAAGGAGGCGCTCGAGGCGCGGAGCGCGTCGGCGGAGAGCGCCTTGAAGGCGTCGGACAGGCGCGCGCGCGCGTCGTCCACGAGCGCCCGCTTCTCCTCGGCGCCGGCCCGCTCGGCGGCGAGCGTCGCCTCGAGCTCGGCGATGCGCACGGCCCGCTCGGCCGCGCGCCGCGCCTCGCCGCTCCGCGCGAGGAAGCCCAGGGCGGCGCCGAGCGCGACGCCGAGTGCGAGGAGGAGGAGACCCGTCGAGTCCATGTGGGAGAGCCTACTCCCGCGGTCTGTCCGCCCCGTTCGCCTGCGCGGCGCAGGAGGTCGCCCCGAGGTAAAAGGACCGGACCCCATGGAGGACCCCTCGATGCGCCTCGCCGCCCGATCCCTCGCCACCGCACTCTCCGTCGCAGCGCTCCCCGCCGCCGCCGCGCCCCGCGCGCTGCCCGGCGCCGCCGACCTCCGGCGCGCCGACGCGCGCTACGCGCCGGTGGACCTCCGCCTCGATCTCTCCAGGCTGCCCGAGGGCGAGCGGCGCGCGCTCGCGCGGCTCGTCGAGGCGGCGCAGGTGATGGACGCGCTCTTCCTGCGACAGGTCTGGGCCGGGAACGAGCCGCTCCTCCTCGCGCTCTCCCGGGACCGCTCGCCGCTCGGCGCCGCGCGGCTCGCCGCGTTCCTCCGCAACAAGGGGCCGTGGGACCGGCTCGACCACGGCGCGCCGGCGTTCCTGCCCGGCGTGCCGGAGAAGCCGGCCCAGGCGAACTTCTACCCGGCCGGCGCGACGAAGGAGGACGTCGAGCGGTGGCTCGCGGGGCTCGCCCCGGAGGCGAAGGCCGCGGCGACGGGGTTCTTCACGACGGTGCGCCGCGCCCCGAATGGCGGCTTCGTCGCGGTGCCGTACGCGCTCGAGTACCAGGGCGAGCTCGCCCGCGCGGCGGAGCTCCTCCGCGAGGCGGCGGCGGCCACCGCGGACGCCGGCCTGCGCAAGTTCCTCGAGGCGCGCGCCCAGGCGTTCGTCTCGAACGACTACTACGCCTCGGACGTGGCCTGGATGGAGCTCGACGCGGCGGTGGATCCCACCATCGGGCCGTACGAGGTCTACGAGGACGGCTGGTTCAACGCCAAGGCCGCCTTCGAGGCGTTCATCGGCGTCCGCGACGACGCCGAGACCGCGAAGCTCCAGCGCTTCGCGGCGGAGCTGCAGGGCATCGAGGACGTGCTCCCGATCGACGCGGCGATGAAGAACCCGAAGCTCGGGGCGATGGCGCCGATCCGGGTGGTGAACGAGCTGTTCGCGGCGGGCGACGCGATGCACGGCGTGCAGACCGCCGCCTACAACCTGCCGAACGACGAGCGCATCGTCCGCGAGATGGGCTCGAAGCGCGTCATGCTGAAGAACGTGCAGGAGGCCAAGTTCCGGAAGGTGCTCGTGCCGCTCGCCGGTCTCGCGCTCTCGCCGGCCGACCGCGCCGCCGTCGCGTTCGACCCGTTCTTCACCCACATCCTCATGCACGAGCTCCTGCACGGGCTCGGGCCGCACGAGATCACCGTCGCCGGCCGCAAGACCACCGTCCGCGCCGAGCTCGGCGACACCTACAGCGCCCTCGAGGAGGCGAAAGCCGACGTGGCCGGGCTCTTCGCGCTCCGGAAGCTCCTCGACGAGGGGAAGCTCGACCGCGCCATGGAGCGGACGCTCTACCCGACCTTCCTCGCCTCCGCCTTCCGCTCCATCCGCTTCGGCGTCGGCGAGGCGCACGGGCGCGGCATGGCGCTGCAGCTCAACTGGCTCCTCGACGCGCGCGCGATCGTCCCGCGCCCGGACGGCACCTTCGCCATCGACGGCGCGCGGATGAAGGAGGCGGTGGTCTCGCTCACGCGCGAGATCATGACCATCCAGGGGAAGGGCGACCGGGCCGCGGCGAAGGCGCTGCTCGAGAAGATGGGCGTGGTGCGGCCGGAGGTGAAGGCCGTCCTCGACCGGCTCTCGAAAATCCCCGTCGACATCGCCCCGCGGTTCGTGACCGCGGAGGAGCTCACCCGGGGCTAGCGCGGGGCGCGCGCCAGGGCCGCCTCGATCGCGCCGAGCGGCGGGGGCTTCGCGAGGTGCTCGTCGAAGCCCGCCTCGGCGGCTCGGCGGAGGTCGTCCGGCAGGGCATAGCCGGTGAGCGCCACGAGGTAGGCGCCGCGCGTCGCCGGGTCGGCCCGGCACGCGCGCGCCACGCCGTAGCCGTCGAGCTTCGGCAGCCCGATGTCGCAGAAGACGACGTCCGGGCACAGGGCGCGGGTGGCCGTCACGGCGGCCTCCCCGTCGTGCGCCACGGCCACCTCGTGGCCGGCGAGGACGAGCAGGTCGTGCAGGGTCTCGGCCGCGTCCACGTTGTCGTCGACCACGAGGACGCGCCGCCGCGCCGCCGTGGCCGGAGGTGCGGGGAGCGGGGCGCGCTCCGCCGGAGCCGCGGCGATGGGGAGGCGGACCACGAACTCGGCGCCCGTCCCGAGGCCCTCGCTGTGCGCGTAGACCTGCCCGCCGTGGAGCTCCGCCAGCCGCCGCACGAGCGCGAGCCCGAGCCCCAGCCCCCCCCGGCTGCGCTCGAGGCTCACCTCCGCCTGGGCGAACGGCTCGAACAGCCGCTCCAGCATCCCGGGTTCCATCCCGATGCCGGTGTCGCGCACGCGGAGGAGCGCGTCCGCGCCGAGCGAGAAGAGCTCGAGCAGCACGTGGCCGCCCGGCGGGGTGAACTTGGCCGCGTTCTGGAGGAGGTTGCCGACGATCTGGGTGAGGCGCGTCGCGTCGCCCGAGATCGGCACCGGCGCGCCGGGGACGTGCACGTCCAGCGCGACGCCCGCCTCCGCGAAGAGCGAGCGGTGGTCGTCGGCGGCGCGCCGGACCACGTCGCCGAGCGACACCGGCGCCGTGCGGAGCTGGATCTTGCCGCGCGAGATGCGGGTGAGGTCGAGCAGGTCGTCGACGAGCCGCGAGAGGTGCCCGAGCTGCCGCTGCAGGACCGCGCGGGCCCGCCGCGCGGGCTCGGCGCCGGGATCGGTCCGGTCGAGCACGTCGAGCGCGTTCCGCATCGGCGCGAGGGGGTTCCTGAGCTCGTGCGAGAGCACGGCGAGGAACTGGTCCTTGCGCCGATCGGCGGCGACGAGGGCCTGCTCCGCGTGCTTTCGCTCGGTGACGTCCAGGGCGATGCCGCGGACGCGCACCGCCTCCCCCGCTGCGTCGTACTCGGCGCGGCCGATCTCCCAGAGCCAGCGCTCGCCGAGGGCCGGATGGTGGATGCGGAACTCGGCGCTGTACTCCTCGCCGTGCTTCACCGCCTGCGAGAGCGCGCTCTGGGCGACCGGCGCGTCCTCGGGCACCATCCGCCGCTCCCAGGCCGCGATGTCCGGCCCGCGCGCCGCGAGCGCCGTGCCGAACAGGGCGTGGCACTCGGGGGACATCCACGCCGTCCGGGCGACGAGGTCGAGCTCCCAGACGCCCGCGTGCGCCGCGCGCTGCGCGAGCCGGAGCAGCGCCTCGCTCGCGCGCAGGTTCTCCTCGATGCGTCGGCGCGCGGTGATGTCGTGAACCGTCGCGACCGTCCGGAACGGGCGCTCGTTCGCGTCCCGCAGCACGGTCCCGGTCACCACCACCCACGCGATCTGCCCGTCCTTCCGGACGTAGCGCTTCTCGATGGTCCAGCCGTCGGTCTCGCCGCGCAGCGCCGCCGTGATGGCGGCCGCGTCGCGGGCGCGGTCGGCCGGGTGGGTCAGGTCGGCGACGCCGCGCTCGAGCAGCTCCTCGACCGAGTAGCCGGTGATCTCGCAGAAGCGCCGGTTCACGCGGACGAAGCGGTTCCGAGCGGGATCCCCCATGGCCTTGCCGCTCCCGGCGAGGTCGAAGATCGCGCGGAACTCCCGCTCGGTGGGGATGAGCTCGGAGGGGGTGCCGTCGTCGAGCGGCTCGGGGGGAGAGGTCCTCCCGGTGGTGGCTTCCAGCGGCGAGCGCCTCGGCACGATCACTCCGGTACGGGTCCTTCGAGAGCGCGGATGTTACCGCGCGCGCCGGGGCGCGACGACCGCAGCCGCGCGGCCCCGTTGGGCCCCGCTCACCCCGGTCTCACGCATTCGGGGGCGCGCGCGGACCTCCTCGGGTCGAGTCCGCGCGGCCCCGCCAGCGCTGCACCTCAGCGCTTCCCGGACCGCCCCTCGCCGCGCGGCGGGGAGCCCGCGCTGGAGGCCGGCGCGCCCTTGCCGCCGAGCAGCGCGAGCCGCCGCCGCGCGAGGACGTGCGCGCCCGAGGGGTCCTCCGCGCCGTCGACGAGGTCCGGCTGCACGCGCGCGTACGCCGCGCGCGCCGCCTCGGGGAGCGCGAAGCCCTCGGCGATCCGCCCGGCGACGAACCAGTCGGAGCCCTCGAGCGGGCGCCCGTCGTCGAGGGAGCGGAGGAAGACGTCGCGCGCCTCGGCGGGACGGCCGAGCTCGGCGTACACGGCCGCGAGGGTGTTCAGCGCGGCGTGGTCGCCCGGGGCGCCCTCGACCGCGCGGCGCGCCCAGGCGAGCGCCTCGGCCGAGGCGCCGCCGCGGTACACCACGAGCCACGCCCCGGCGGTGTATACGACGGGGGGGGCGCGGCCGGTCTCGACGAGCCGCCGGAACCCGCGCGCGGCACCGTCGCGATCGCCGAGGAGGAGGCGCGAGCTCGAGGCGAGCGCGAGCACCTCCGCGTCGTCCGGGAGGCGCGCGAGCATCGCCTCGGCCGCGCGGGAGAGATCCGCGCCGCGCCCGAGCCGCCGGAGGGCCCAGGCCTTCGCCGCGAACCCCTCGTGCGAGGCGGGCGCCTCGGCGAGCAGCGCGTCGGCGGCCGAGAGCACCGCCTCCGGCCGGTCGCCGTTGCGGTGCGCCTGCGCGAGCGCGACGAGCACCGCTCGCCGCGCCGCCGGCTCCCGCGCGTCGCGGGCGGCGGTGAGGATCTCGACTCCGCCCGGGTCGCCGTCGGCGAACGCGGCGAGCGCCGCCGCGGCGAGCCGCGCGTGGGCGGCATCGAG